>CAMLDJ010000220.1 GCA_946478755.1 uncultured Pedobacter sp.
TTACCAAACAGGTGGATGATACGTTGCTTTAATATAGAGGAGGGCAGGCGGTAAATCTCTACCCCATCATGGTGCAGGGTAAAGGCAACGGCCGGGTGGGCAAGCGATACCCGCTGAAATTCATCAATGATATGACGCATCTCTGCCGGGTTACTTTTTAGAAAGTTGCGCCTGGCCGGGGTATTGTAAAAAAGATTTTTAATGCAGATGCTTGTGCCAGGCGCGCTGGCCACGGGTTCTTGCTTTATGAAAACGGAGCCTTCTATTTCAATAACAGTCCCTATTTCCTCATCATGCTTCCGCGTTTTCATTTCCACCTGTGCAATGGCAGCAATAGAGGCCATCGCCTCCCCCCTGAAACCCATGGTCCGGATCGCAAACAAGTCTTCGGCTTTTCGTACTTTAGAGGTAGCATGGCGCTCAAAACACATCCTGGCATCGGTTATGCTCATTCCAGAACCATTATCAATCACCTGTATCAGTGCTTTTCCGGCATCTTTAACAATCAATTGTATCTTATTCGCCCCCGCGTCTATCGCATTCTCCAATAATTCTTTTACGGCCGAGGCAGGACGCTGCACCACTTCACCTGCGGCGATCTGATTGGCTACACTATCGGGTAAAAGCTGTATTATATCTGACATCTATGTTTCTTCGGTAAAGTTGCTAATTTAGGCAAAATAAGCCTCATCCTTTAGCTCATTTCCGAATAATTTGTCGTTGTATAGTTAAAAAATTACCCTGCACTTATTTAGCATCATGTAATCCTTTTCCTATCTTTAGCTTTATGAATAAATTGATCATTGGCCTTTTTATCTTGTGTTCGTTCAATGCCTGCGCACAAGACCATAGACAGAACGAACTGCGACTTGCAATATCCAACACCATCACCAGCAACACCGTTCTACTGAATAACCACGACACCATTGTCCCGCTAAAAGTGCTCAACAAGCTGAATATTGCGACGGTTTCGCTTGGCTTTGCCTATCAGACCGTGTTTGACAGCCTGCTTAATAAATACGCCAGGATCACCAGCTATTCTTCAGCACAGTACAAAAGTGACGCCACCTTAAATAATCTGGAAGACGACCTGAAGTACTTCAATACCGTAATTGTCGCCATTCCTTCAGCGGAAGTTCAAAATAAAAGGAACACGGAGTTTATTTTAAGCCTTGCCAAAAGCAAGCAGGTGATTGTAGCACTCTTTGGAGAAGCAACAGCATTGGCCTCCTTTGATGCGCTCAAAAGCCCGATCATCTGGACAGACCAGAACACCCCGGTTTCTGCAGCCATTATTCCGCAAGCCATATTCGGAGGCATTGGTCTAAATAAAAAACTGGCCACTGCCATATCTCCAAAATACACTGCAGGTTCCGGTTTTATCACCAGCAGCACCCGCCTGAAATATACTGTTCCTGAAGATGCGGGAGTCAATACAGACAATCTGGCCGACATAGACAAAATTGCTGCGGAAGCCATCAGGGCCAAAGCGGCACCAGGAATGGTGGTATTGGTGGCCAAGGACGGAAAAGTAATATTTAACAAGGCTTATGGAAATCACACCTATACTACTGAAAATCCTGAAAAAGTTACTGATATTTTTGACCTGGCCTCTTTAACCAAAACTACCGCCACTACCCCGACCATCATGCGACTGGTTGAAGAGCACAAGATCAAGCTTGATACCAATATCGGAGCCTATATCCCCAGAGCAAGAACCTCGCCGATGAACAACATCAACGTACGGGAGGTGATGCTACATCAGGCAGGCTTCATTCCTTATATCCCCTTTCACAATAATGTACAAAGCAGTGACTACAGTCGCGATTCAAGTGCGGCCTACCCGACAAAAGTGGCCGACAACTACTATATCAGAAAAAATTATTTTAAGGATGTGATGTGGCCGAAAATGCTGAATTCACCTATCAGAACGAGGGGCACCTATGTTTACAGCGACATTAGCATGTATGTGATGAAAGAAATAGCGGAAAGGATGAGTGGAGTTCCGCTGGACCGGTATGTACAGGAAAATTTTTATGAGCCACTGGGTATGCAAACGGCAGGATTTTTACCAAGAAACAGGTTCGATAAGAGTCAGATCGTCCCTACCGAACAGGATACCTATTTCAGAAAGACTTTGCTGGAAGGCTATGTACATGACCAGGGTGCTGCACTTGCCGGAGGCGTCTCCGGCCATGCGGGATTGTTTGCCAGTGCCAATGATATCGCCATTATTTATCAGCTATTCCTCAATAAGGGCACTTACGGCGGGACAACATATTTTAAGCCCCAGACTGTGGAAATGTTTACAGCCAAACAATCCAGCGTAAGCAGAAGAGGACTTGGCTTCGACAGGTGGGACCCGGATCTGGACAAAAAATATCCTTCCGCAACTGCTTCGCCACAAACCTATGGCCACACAGGTTATACCGGCACTTGTGTCTGGGTTGACCCATCAAGAGGCTTGGTCTATGTCTTCCTTTCTAACCGGGTTTATCCTTCGGTAACAGATAAGCTCAGTACGATGAAAATCAGAGGAAGGATACAGGATGTGATTAACCGCGCTATCGATAAGGCACTATAGCGCTTAGAGCTGATGGCGTGTAACTTTTCCTTTAACGATAAACAGTCTTTTGATCATATCTCTGTCTATCACAGTGTCCCCGGTATAATTGGGATTAGAAGAACGGAGCACAATTTTCTTTTCATTCTGATGTTCAAATAACAATTTGACA
Organism: uncultured Pedobacter sp.; assembly: GCA_946478755.1. Next base: position 2,736 of record CAMLDJ010000220.1, read on the forward strand.
GTGGTGATACTGTTGGCGCGTTCATCAGCGACAACCAGATAGGCTTCACCCCATTGAATAATATTGAAATTTTTAATTTCTCTTACCGCAATGACCTCTCCGCTAGAATATCTGGGATACATGCTATCGCCATATATAGGCAGGTAAGCGTCGCAATCATTAAAGGGCCTGTAATTTACGTAGTATTCGGGAGCCTCTTTTACCATGCCCAGGCTGTCAAACGAAAGATCAGCAAGATTCACATTAAAAAATGGCACTCCCGCATCAGCCGCAGGAGCATCAGCAATGTCGCGCTCAAACATTTCTCCATACCCGGTCTTTAACCAGTCTTCGTTGATTTGATGGTATACTATGATATCTTTTGACAGGCGTTTACCAATATTCCTTTTGTTATTCTCAATTGCCGAACAATTACTTACATGCTCGGTTACCGGGCCATAGAACTGTTCTAACGTCATGTCTTTCGTTAATCTAACTTCTTTTAAGCGGGAGCCAATTTTATTGACCTGTAAATCAGTGTTTTCCAAAATAATATCATTAAAATTGTCTTTTGATTTTTTTATATAGTCAAAAGACTGTAAGTTTGAATATCAGCAGCTGCAAGATACAAAAATAGTTTTATTCGCTGTTAAAAAAATAAACCCAAGATAAAAGTATATACAGGTGTTATTTCAGGTCGTTCATTATAATCCAAATCCAAACATGAAAAAACAAACACCCTCAGCAGGCCCTATCGAAGCGACAGCAAATGATATGGAAACGAAGGAACTAAAAATCATTACGGAGCTCATTCTTTCGAAAATAAACGCGGAAAAGATCATCTGCTTCGGCAGTGCGGTCAACAGCATCAAAAGAAACGGCTCCTTTAAAGCAGACAGCACCTACATACAATCAAAGTCGAACAGCTATTATCTGCTCGTTGTTCCAGAAGCGACTGAAAGCCTCGCCAACAATCTGTTACAGCAAAAACTGGAGGCGGAAATGAAATCGATAGCCAGTGTAACCGTCCTTGTACACCGGATGGACGAAATAAATACAGCCTTACAAAATGGAAGTTCGTTTTTTACCACGCTATACAAAAAAGGAATACTGTTGCACGACAACGAAACAGAATGTTTCATCTGCCCTGCCGCAGGCGGGGACATCGGCAAACGGATTACGAGACGGGAGGATTTTTGGAACCGATGGTTCCTACTTTCTGAGAAATTTCTGAAAGGGGCATATTTTTACTACGGAGAGAAGGACAACAATCTGTCGGTATTTATGCTGCATCAAACATTACAACACTGCTATTCGGGAATGCTGAGGGTACTGACCGGATACCGCAGCAATAGCAACAGTTTGAGACGGTTATTAAAGCTAATTGACAACATCTTGCCAGACGCTTCCTTTTCCGAAAAACATACTGCTGAAAACGCCCGCCTTTCCGGCCTATTAATGAAGGGCTTTAGCGATGCCCGATATAGCGAAAAGTTCGATATTACATCAGAGGAACTGCGGGTACTGATCATTAAGATCGAAAAAATACTGAAAGACGGGAACACTGCCTGCATTGATCATCTCAAAAAGCTGAGAGAAGGCAAAACATCCTACGTTGCCTGACAACGGGCTATGCCAATCCCCGGCACACACCTCTGTTTATTCCCCGTTTGACAGAAAATCCATTATCGGCGAAATGGTGTAGAAACTTTTGCCTCTTAAGGCCGAAGATTCCAGTCCTGAAGCCGATACTGGATTTTACCTTTATTTCTTAAGTCCGATTTCCCTAAGCCTTTCATCTAAGTAAGCTCCGGCTGTCATGTCTTCATATAACTTTGGATGTTCAGCGTCAATGCAAGACTCCAGGCAGGTTAAATCCATATCACTTCTTGGGTGCAGGAAGAAAGGCACAGAAAAGCGCGAGGTCTTCATCAGTTCAGGTGGCGGATTCACTACCCGGTGTGTGGTAGATCTCAGTTTATTATTGGTCAGACGCTGCAGCATATCGCCAACATTTACGACAATATCGGTGTGCTGCGCCTTAATAGGCAGCCATTCGTTGCTTCTGGTTAACACCTCCAGCCCGTCGGCGCTCGCACCAATTAGCAGAGTGATCAGATTGATGTCTTCGTGTGCGCCAGCACGGACCGCATCATCCGGTAAGGCATCCGGATCTTCGATCGGGAAGTAATGAATCCCTCTTAGTATCGAATTGCCGTTGTGCACGTGTTTATCGAAATAGTCGACAGGCAAATTTAAGTAGGTCGCTATGGCCCGCAGCAGCTGCTTTCCATTGGCTTCCAGGCGCTGATAAATCTCCCTTGTCACCATATTAAATTCCGGAATTTCGCCCAGGTATTCATTATCGGGATATTGCTCCTTTATAGGGTCACCGTCTGTTACTTCCTGCCCAATCTGCCAGAATTCTTTTAAGTCGGCCGTTTTTGCTCCCTTAGCTGTTTCTTTACCCGGACTGGTGTAGCCCCGTTGTCCGGCAAGCTCCACCCTTTCGTATTTTCTTTTCTGTTCTGCCGGGAGGCTAAAAACGGCCCGTATATTCCGATACAACTTATCAATCAGTTCCTGACTTAGGCCGTGATTGGTAATCGTCACAAAGCCGGAATCATTAAAGGCTCTGCCCAGTTCGTCAGAGAATTTTTTACGCTGGTCTTCGTTTCCGTCAATGTACGATCCCAGATCTAAACAGGGGATATAAGGTGTAGGCATAATCTTATTTTTATAGGTAACAATGATCTAATTTAAGAAACTATTGTTAATAAACATCCAATCGAAAAAAGCTGGTATGGTAAAGAGCTGCGATTAAATATTTTAAGTTATTCACGCTTCTGAGAAAACCAGCAAATTATCAGTTGATTGTAAAGTTAGTTCCCCATTAACTCCTTACAAAAACTAAAGAGCTGTATGTTCCGTAACTTTAGGGAGAGAGACAATTCTCCTCAGTTTTACGGCCATGAAGTATTTATCAATTTTAATTTTAGTTCTTTTGTCGGCAGGCGATGTCCCTGCGCAAACTAACCCTGTCCATGCACAAGCTAAAAAACCACAGAAAGCAACTTTCGGCATGGGATGTTTCTGGTGCTCCGAAGCTTTGTTTCAAAGACTTGACGGGGTACTGAGTGTCCGTTCTGGTTATGAAGGCGGTAGGGTGGCCAATCCTTCTTATGAGGACGTTTGCACTGGAACCACAGGCCATGCGGAAGTAATCGAAGTCACTTACGATCCGGTTAAAATCAAGTATGATGAACTGCTGGAAGTTTTCTGGAAAAGCCATGATCCGACCACATTAAACCGTCAGGGTGCGGATGTAGGCACACAATACCGTTCGGTTGTATTTTATCATAACGATGAGCAAAGACAGATCGCTGAAAAATATAAAAAAGAACTAAATACCACCAAAGCCTTTGGGAAACCGGTAGTTACTACAATCAATAAAGCGCAAGCGTTTTATGCGGCAGAGAATTATCACCAGGATTACTTTAACAACAATGCCAACCAGCCGTATTGCCGCCTGGTAATTTTACCTAAGATGGAAAAGCTGGAGAAAGTATTTAAATCCAAACTGAAACAAAAAAAATAGGCCATGGAAAAGATCTTGCAAAAACAATGGGAAGAACAAGGCAATTCCCTTTATAAAGCGGTAATATTCAAAGATTTTCAGGAAGCATTCTCCTTTATGATCCGTGTAGCTTTTTTAGCGGAGAAAAACGATCATCATCCTAAATGGACCAATGAATGGAATAAGGTAGAGATCTGGTTATCCACACATAGTGCCGGCAACATCGTTACAGAAAAGGACAGGAACCTGGCTAAGGAAATAGATAAGCTGCTGGAAGTAGAACAATAAATCAAATCAGGGAAATTTAACTCCGCGGTATTTGGTCACATCTACAATGGGAATACTGGAACCGTATGTATCGTTAATGGCTTTGATAAAGCCATTAGCAGTAATGGCATAGCCCAAGGGCGTTAAATGTATGCCATCCAATGAAAAAAGATTTCCCTGTATGTAGCCCGCACTCACAGGGATCCCATTTGCTACCTTACCGGCAGCATATTCGTTTAATAGGGCATAAGCATCCATCACTGCCAGATGATTTGAATTGGCGATTGTCTTGATGCTTGTATTATAAGATTGAACATAATCAATCACTATAGCCACCTCAGCTTTATCCAACACGTACCTGTTTTCAACAGGATTTCCGGGATGTAAGCCATAAGGTATGCCTTGTAGATTAGGTTTACCTATGAGGTTTGCAGAACTTAGCGGCAGGGTAAATAAGTCTTCTGCTGTAGCCGGCCTTGCAGGACCTGAACCGGGCTGAATGTAAATATATTTTACCGACGCCCCTGTTGGCGTAGCATTGACTGCAGCCAATAATGTTTTTAAGGTTACTGTTCTGAAATACGCAGTAGTGGTAACATCCGGAATGGTAGCCACTACACCCTTGGCACCGGTAGAAACGAGTTTTGCCACTACAGCGCTATACGCACCAGCAAATGTAACTTTTGGTGTGGGTGCATCTGCTGCTGCACCGGCACTGGCATAACTAAGAATGTCGTTATTTCCGAGCCACAGGCTAAAGAAGGTCCATGGTTTTGCGGTCGCGAAACTCATATAAGTGCTTGTACCGACAGTAGCGTCAGTGAGCAGCCGTTCAAAATAATTATTCAGTGTGCCATAGCCGGCTATGTTTGCATGAATCAGTTTGAGACCAGGCACCCCAAAATTTTCAATATCACCGGTATATCTGGTATATAAATTGTTACCAGCAACCTGTCCGCGGATAGCCAGGTTCGAAGTTTCAGGTTCAATAGTAGGTACCCCGTTGGTCAGCGCTGTCAATTTAAGATAACCAGATCCATTAAATTGTGAGGCAGGAAAGAAAGGTGTGCTGAAACTGCCACCACCAACAGCTTTCATTTGTGCAGCCATCATTTCAGGATAAGAATTCTTTTGGCCTTCCAGCGATAATCCCTGATCAGCATATCCTGCGGTGAGTGAATTTCCCAAAGCAATATAACGGGTAAAATCTGCAGTTCCCTTATCCGGGGTAACCATATCTATGTTAGGTTTACAGGAAGACAGTCCGATAATGGCCAGTGCAACTAAACTTTTATAAAAGTATGTTAAGTTCATGGTGTGAAGAATAAAGATTAGAATTTATAAGATAGGGCGACACCGGGAATATAGGCAACAGTTTTAAAGGTGCCGCTCAGCCCAGTTTCTATATTCGTTTCAGTTCTTGATTTTAAGTTCTCATATAAAAAGGAGAAATCAACACTAAAACGTTCGGACGGTTTTATTCCGATACCGGCACTTAGCAATAACCGGTCTGCATCCGGTACCTCGGGGGTAACATAGCCTTCTCCGACAGGAGACAATGCGTATCCAATGCCTGCCCTTAGTGTTAGAAATGAACTGGTCTCATTTTGTATCCCAAGCCGGAAAGTCGCTGCATCATGATAATTACGTGCGGAGGGCGTAGATGTTCCATTGTCATAATAGAAAGTGAGGTCTTCATAAGTATGCCACCAAACCCAGTTTACATCAAGGGCAATGGTTGTTTTTTCTGAAGGATATAATCCAAAGCCAATGGTACTCGTCGCAGGCAATGGTAAGGTGGCATTAAATTTACCAGGCAATAGTGGTGTTACTGAAGCAGGGGCGTTAAAGAAATTGGCATTTCCGTCTTCCACCTTAGCCGTTACCTGGGAGCGGTGGGTAAGGCCTATTGAAACACCAGAAACGGTTTTGATAAAAATACCGGCATTCCACCCGAAATCTTTGGAATCGCCCTTTAGCTGCGCGGCGGTTTGTACCCCATTTTTGCTATAGGGCAGCGCCCTTCTAAGGTTTACCTTACCCAGCGCATAGACCAACCCGCCGCCAATACCGATGTGATCGGTGAGCTTCAGACTTAAAGTTGGCTGAATGTAGATGGCTTGCAGATCAAGTGAAGTCAGGGTATATTTTCCCGTCCAGTCGTCATCCCAGTGCATGGCACCCCCAAATGGAGTGTAAACCCCTATCCCGAACCTCAGGCGATTTTCAGGAGCACCAAAAACGGCATAGGCCGCCAACGGTGTTGCTACGTTATTTTTATTCTGCTGGACAAGCTGTGAACCGGTTTCGTTAAAAGCTGTTTTAAGCCAGATGCCATGGACTCCTGCCTGTACGCCATTCCTCTTTAAAAATGAGACCGCTCCGGGATTAAAAAACACAGCGGCTTCATCAAGGGCAATGCCTGCACCGGCACCTGCCATTGCCGTTTGCTTTTGTCCCTGGAGATTAACCTGGAACGACTGCGAAAATCC
>CAMLDJ010000221.1 GCA_946478755.1 uncultured Pedobacter sp.
AATCATATTTTTCATATTCCTCCAGCTTTGGGCGCTGATAAGTCCGTGTAATATCCTCCAGAACCAGTTTGTTGATCCCAAAATCGTTATTAAGGGTATCAAACATGGCAATAGAGCCAAAACCTTTGATTTCTATCCAGTAGTTAAACTCCTTGTTGTCTAATATCCTCGCTAAATTCTCAATGTTATCCAGTTCCTTTACCGCATAATGATGATCATTGTAACTGTGGAACATGATCAGCGGTGTTAAGGCATGCTCGTCAATGTATACCAGTCCCGGACTGGTACCTGCGGTGGGTAAGGAATAGTGTTTGCGTTTCCGCTTTTGTTTCGATGGTTTACCCATAACAGATCAGAGATAGGATTTCGTTTGCGGACCCTGGTTAAATAACAGGTCAACCATACTTAAGTTTGGTTTAAACCCTCCCCTGTCATCAAATACCTGGAAATAAGGCTTAAAGTCGCTTTCATTTACGGCGTATTTAAAATGCAGCTTTGTCCTGAAATCCAGGGCCGGATCAATTTCTTTGATGTATTCGCTGGTAAAACCAATGCTGGCTTCCTTTTTTAACTGCTTCAGCAGCCATTCCAGCAGTTGCAGGTTAAAGTCAAAAAGATAGTCGAACCTGGAATGGTAAAAATGTGAAAATTCATCTTCGTAAAACTCAAAGTAGGCCGAATTCCGGTAACAGCTTTCAAAGCTCTTCCAATGCAGTCTCTGCCAGTTGAAATCGTTGCTGATCTTTACATCTTTTATCTTTGTATGCACTTTTGCCCCCTTAATAACCGGGATGATCAGATCCAGATTTCCGTTTGGTGAATAGATCCTTGTCCGGTTTCTGTAGGTTTGTTTTGGGAAATGTTCTTCTTTTTCCAGTAAAAACTTGTAATCAAAATCTTTCAAACCAGAGAAATAGCCAACGGGCGGAAGATAAAAAAGAGGGAATATAGCTGAACTTTGCATCTGATATTTTATGTTTGCATTCTCAATTCGCCAAATTAATGATAAAAAAAAGCTTTTCTTATATAGGAATATTTTTTTTGAACTTTTTATCACTGCTGCCGCTGTCGCTTCTTTATCTAATTGCAGATCTGGGTTATTATACCATTTATTATCTTTTTCCTTATCGCAAGCAGGTCGTGCGCCAAAACCTGGTTAATTCTTATCCCGACAAAGCCCCTGCAGAAATTATACGTATAGAGAAACAATTCTTCAGATACCTGAATAATCTAGTGGTGGAAGTGATAAAAATGAACTCCATTTCCCCGTCAGAGCTTCGCAGGCGCGTGAAATTTACCAACCTTGAACTGGTAGAGCAGTATTTTAGCAGAGGAGAAAGTGTATTGGCCTGCACAGGTCATTATGGCAATTGGGAATTGTGCATGCTAGCATTGGGTGCTGAACTTTCTAAACCAGAATATGTCATTTATAAACCGTTGAATGATAAGGTTTTTGACGACTGGTTCTATAAGATCCGCAGCAGGTTCGGCAACCACTTTATCCCTATGCGCCAGACATTAAGGTCCATAGCCGCCACCAGAAACGAAGCAACCATGTTTTGTTTTGCCGGTGATCAGACACCTGGGGGCACTGAAGCGCATCATTGGATTGATTTTATGCACCAGCCCACACCGGTATTATTGGGATTGGAAAAGATCGCCCGTCAGACAAACAGGCCCATATTTTATTTCAACGCAAAGCTGGTCAAAAGAGGCCATTACGAGGTAGATTGCATTCCCCTTTGCCTGGAACCTAAGGCAACCGAAGAATACGAGATCACAAAAAAGCAATTTGCCTTACTCGAAGATATTTTAAGACAAGAACCCGCTTACTGGCTTTGGAGCCACAGGCGATGGAAGCATAAACGAAATTAACGCAGGATAATGACAGCACCAAGTGTAGCAGTAGTGATTTTAAATTGGAACGGAAAAGCCCTGCTGGAGCAGTTTTTACCCAGTGTAGTACGGTCCGTATACCCCAACTTACAGCTTATTGTAGGTGATAACGCCTCTACTGATGATTCTGTAGCTTTTCTGAAAGCCAGTTATCCTGAAGTAAAAGTGATTGTCAATGATCATAATTATGGATTTGCCGAGGGTTATGGTAAGTTACTGGAGCAGATCGACGCAGATTATTATGTATTGCTGAATTCTGATGTGGAAGTCCCTCCAAACTGGATCCAGGCTGTTATCGATGCGATGGAACAGGATGATAAAATTGCGGCAGCACAGCCAAAGATCAAATGGCAAAAAAACAAAGCACAGTATGAGTACGCAGGGGCCGCCGGAGGCTACCTGGACCTTCATGGCTTTCCCTTTTGCAGAGGACGTCTGTTCGATACCGTAGAAATGGATACACAGCAATATGAAGATCAGCAGGAGATCTTTTGGGCCAGTGGAGCGGCGCTGTTCATTAAAAGTAAATATTGGAAGGAAGCGGGTGGACTTGATCCTGATTTCTTCGCCCATATGGAAGAGATCGACCTGTGCTGGCGACTAAAGAACCTCGGGTATAAGATCATCTACTGCCCTTTATCCGAAATTTACCATGTAGGCGGCGGCACATTGAATTCAAATAATCCTTATAAAACCTACCTGAATTTTAAGAATAACCTGGTGATCATGCAGAAAAATCTGCCTTTAAGCGATGCTTATTCAAGGATTTTTGTCCGGATGTGTATCGACTTTGTGGCCTGGCTTCATTTTCTGTTGCAGGGCAAAGCAGCCTTCGCATGGGCAATAAACAGGGCGCATTTCGATTTTCTCAGCAGCCTGTCTAAGAATGCAGCAAAAAGAACAGGCAGACAAATAGATTTTTCAACCCATACCGGCCAGTATTCTTCCAGTATTGTGTGGGCTTATTTCATTAAAAAGATCCGGTTCTTTAGCCAGCTTAATAACGGATAAGCTTATTCCCGTCTGTCCTTCTTTTCAGGAACAAAAGATACAGCCCCTTCCCTGCCGGCTACAGCGACAATAGCCTTGTAGATGTAATCACAAACCAGTTTTTCTCCGGCTACATTGATGTGTGCAAAATCATCTTCCGGTGTGTGGTATTGCGGATGCCCACCTGTGTGGAAACCCAAAACAGCAATGTTCTTTTTATAAAAGGATACATGATCAGAGCCTCCGACGTCGTAAGCGATCACAATCGGGTTAATGCCAGTCTCAGGCCCTAGCTTTTTCATCAGTTCCATTCCTCCGTCAAAAGAAGCCGCACCTCCCATATATAGCTGCTTTTCAGTATTCATCCTGCCCACCATATCCATATTCAGCATCAGTTTAATGGCGGTTAAAGGGACAACCGGATGCTCAACAAAATACTTTGAGCCCAGTAAGCCTTGTTCTTCAGCACCAAATGCAATTAAAAGCACGCTGCGCTTTAAATCTTTTCTGTTGGCAGCCAGCATTTCACCGATCTCGAGTAAAGCAGCTGTTCCACTTGCATTATCATCTGCCCCCAGATGTATTCCAACAGTATCCGGCTTCTTAGAGGATGGCCCGCCCATTCCCAAATGGTCGTAATGTGCGCCCAGCACAATAAATTCATGCTTTAACACCGGATCAGTACCTTCAATAAAGCCGATCACATTCTGTGTTTCAACAATGGGTGTATCAGTTACCCCTTTTTTAACCCTTATTTTAGCCTTGAAATTCTGTATGTAACTGTCCCCGAATGACGTAATACCCGCCTGTTTGAAGTTTTTAATCAGGTAGCGAACCACCTTTTTATTTTCTTTTGTTCCGGGGAAGCGGCCTGCCATCTTTGGTGAAGCCAGAAACGAAACATGCTCAGCAATCTCTTTTTCGGTAACGTCCGACTGGGCCAGGGCACTAAAGCCGAAAGCCATACAGCCCGCAGTTAGTAAATAAGTCCGGATCTTCACCATTTTTAACCCTTTAATAAACTCTCAATGGCCAGCCGGTAACCGTCCATTCCAAATCCGGTCAGCACGCCCTTACAGTTCTTTCCTGTAAGTGATACATGTCTGTATTCTTCACGTGCATAAATATTAGAGATATGAACCTCTACTACGGGAGTTTTAATCGCGGCAATGGCATCAGCAATTGCCACCGATGTATGGGTATAGCCCCCTGCGTTGATCACAATCCCGTCATAGCTAAAGCCCACTTCATGTAATTTATTGATCAGCTCCCCCTCCACATTACTTTGAAAATAATCGATTTCAAGAATGCTGTATAGCTCGCGCAGCTCTTTGATATAGTCATCAAAGCCCTGGCTTCCGTAAATACCCGGCTCACGGACACCTAATAGGTTTAGGTTTGGGCCGTTAATAATTTGTATCTTCATCCTTTCAAACTTAGCCTTTAAAACTTAGAGTATAAAATTTTTTTTGTGATTAATAACCCCTATCTGCAGTCATTCAGAACCTATCTCAAATTAGAGCGTTCGCTCTCTGGTAACTCCATTGAGGCCTATCTGGGCGATCTAAATAAGTTGTTCCAGTATTTTGAGTCAGCCGGACAAACGCCACAGGTAAAAGACATCAGCAGTACAGACCTTAAGCACTTCATCACCTGGATAAGCGAACTGGGAATGTTGCCCAGTACCCAGGCCAGAGTCATTTCAGGACTTAAATCTTTTTTTAGCTTCCTGATGCTGGAGGAGCTGATCAGTACCGATCCGGCCGCCCTGCTCGAAACACCAAGACTTGCGCGGCACCTGCCGGATACTCTTGATATCCATGAGATCAATGGGATGATCGAGGTGATCGACGCGTCGAAGCCGGAAGGGATGCGCAATAAAGCCATTCTGGAAACATTATATGGATGCGGACTAAGGGTGTCAGAGCTCCTGGATCTTAAGATATCCGATGTATTTGAAGAAAACGAGTTCATCCGCGTCAGAGGGAAAGGAAATAAAGAGCGCCTTGTGCCCATTGGAAACACCGCCCTGAAATACATCAATATCTATCTGCAGGAAACCAGGGTACATATTCCCATCAAAAAGGGCTTTGAAGATTACATTTTTCTTAACCGCGGAGGTACGCGTTTGTCGCGTATCTCAGTTTTCACGACGATTAAGACACTAGCCGCGAAATCCGGATTAAAGAAAAGCATTAGTCCCCATACCTTCCGCCATTCCTTTGCTACGCACCTCATCGAAGGCGGAGCTGATCTAAGGGCGGTACAGGAAATGCTCGGTCATTCCAGCATAACCACCACAGAGATCTATACACATCTGGATAGGGATTATTTAAAAGGTGTAATCACCGAGTTTCATTCAAGAAGTTAGGTGCTGGCGCGCTGACATTTTACCATCCTGTCTTTTCCCTGCATGTCTTTTCTTAATTCTATGTTAATGAATGCTTTCGCAGCTAACATGTCCACCGTCTCCTTAGCAAGATCTGCATTGATCTCGAAGAACAACAGACCGAAATCGCCTAAGCTTGCCCATGCAAAATCTGCAATAGATTCGTAAAATACCAAAGGGCTTTCATCTGGGACAAATAGCGCTAAATGCGGCTCGTGGTCCAGTACATGGTCTTCCATCTCTTCCTTCTCCTGAAGCCTGATGTATGGAGGATTGCTCACCATCACATCGAATTTCTCCTGGGTGACAAAATTCCTGATATCTGCTTCAATAAAATGGATATCTACTTGATTTAAAGTAGCGTTAGCTGAGGCAACATCAATTGCAGCTGCAGATATATCCAGTGCAGATACCTGACTTGCGGGCAGGTTCTTTTTTATGGATACAGCGATACAACCGCTGCCTGTTCCAATGTCAATAATGCGCAGTTGGGACCCGGTAACAGCTGCAAGGGCACTGCTTTCCATCACCCATTCTACAAGTTCTTCCGTTTCGGGTCTGGGGATCAACACGGACGGGCTGACTTTAAAAGGCAAGCCATAAAAAAATGTTTCCCCAATAACGTATTGAACCGGTTTTCCGCTTTGTAATTCAGTCAGCATATGTTGAAGCCGCATGACCTGTCCTTCCTCCATCCTTTCCTCTTTTTTTAGCAGGTAATCGGCTCTGTTGTATTGGAGTACGCTGCCAATTGCAACTAAAAAAATCGCATGCGCCTCTTCCGCACCATACATTTTGCCCAGATGATCAGCAAAACGTCCCGCCAGATCCTTTAATTTCATCTGGTAAAAATAGGCTTTTTTAATGCAATCGTAAATCTCTATTCGTAAATCAAAAAACCTTACTTTTGCGATGATGACAGACGAGTTATATATGCGAAGGTGCCTTGAACTGGCCATGATGGGAATGGGCAGCGTAAGCCCAAATCCGCTTGTAGGTTGCGTGATTGTTAGCGGAGATAAAATCATTGGTGAGGGGTATCATGCTCAGTTTGGTGAGGCCCATGCCGAAGTAAATGCGGTAAAGGATGTGATCGAAAAATATGGAGATCAGGCTGCCGTGCTGCTGACTAGTGCAACGGCTTATGTTAGTCTCGAACCCTGTGCCCATTTCGGAAAAACCCCTCCTTGTGCCGATTTGCTCATCAGACATCGGGTAAAAAAAGTAGTTATCGGCAATAAAGATCCTTTCGAAAGTGTGGATGGTAAAGGGATGCAGAAGCTCAGAGATGCCGGAATTGAGGTCGTTTCAGGGGTACTGGAACAGGAATGCAGTCAGCTCAACCGTCGTTTCTTCACCCGGATCCGCAAACAAAGGCCGTATATTATCTTAAAATGGGCAACCACTGCCGACGGCTACTTTGCCCCTAAAAGCGCGGTACAGGAATGGATCAGTGGACCCCTGGCCAGGAAACTTGTGCACAAATGGCGTACAGAAGAGGATGCGATCCTGGTTGGAAAACTCACTGCAATGGCCGATAACCCACAACTCAGCGCAAGGGAATGGGAAGGAAAAAATCCTGTGCGCATCCTGATTGACCGTCATTTACAGGTTCCCGAGAGCCACCATATTTTTGATAACCTGGTCAAAACCGTTATTTTTAACGAGTACAAAACCGAGGTGCACAACAATATACATTACATTCAAATGGAAGATATGCAGTATTATTTGCCGCAAAAAATAGCCTTCCAATTGTATTTGATGGACATCCAGTCGGTCATTGTAGAAGGCGGCGCAAACATCCTGAATCAGTTCATCCATGCCGGGCTTTGGGACGAAGCCAGGGTATTCAGTTCAGACAGGATCTGGAGGGGAGGTATTTCTTCTCCCCAGGTGAATGGACTGATTATCGATCAGCTGAACATCGGGAACGATAAATTAACGGTCTTTCAAAATAATAATTCATGATATTTCTACTCATCAGTATTTGCTGTAGCGTTACCGTCGCCATTTTATTAAAACTTGCAAGGCGGTATAAGATCAATATTATACAGGCTGTTACCTGGAATTACCTTTTTGCCATTGGCTTAAGTCTGATCTTTTACAAGCCCCGTTTAAGCGATCTGGTGTCTGCCCCGGCAAACTGGGTTTACGTTGCGCTAGGCGTGCTGCTGCCCCTGGTGTTCTGGTTCCTGGCAGGCGCTGTAAGAAACATCGGAATAGTAAGAACGGATATTGCTCAGCGCTTATCCTTGTTTCTTCCCCTACTGGCAGCTTATTTCCTTTTCAAGGAAAATTTTAACACGATCAGGCTGTGTGGGCTGGCCCTGGGCTTTGTCGCCATATTTTTTACTTTGTATAAAAAGACAGTTCGAAAAAAAGAAGGGTTGAACTGGCTGTATCCTGTTCTTGTATTTGTTGGCTTCGGTGTAATTGATATCCTTTTTAAGAAAGTGGCGCAGATCAGGAGTATCCCTTATACCAGCTCCTTAATCGTTATTTTTATCCTTGCTTTTCTCCTTTCGCTCGCTGTTATTTTGTACCTGTCAGCCATCAAGAAACAGAAGCTTGAACTGATTAATTTCATTTGCGGATGTATCCTTGGATTTTTCAATTTCTTCAATATCCTGTTTTATCTTAAAGCGCATCGGGCAATGGCCGATAATCCCTCAATTGTATTTGCAGCCATGAATATCGGTGTCATTGTTCTGGGAAGCCTGGTCGGTATTTTTATATTCAAAGAGAAGCTAAACAAACTGAACTATTGGGGTTTATTCCTCTCACTTGTAGCGATACTACTCATAACTAACCCTTTTTCCAATGTTATTTGATGACACTTATAAAACGATCGCCGCAACTGCTGAGGGTGTGTTCCGGGACCGGGGGAGCAAATTTATTGGGTATGCCTACCCGGTTTTGTCGGAGGATGACGTAAAGCCGATCCTGCTGAACTTAAGAGCTGAGCATGCAAAAGCCAGGCATTTTTGCTGGGCCCTGCGCCTGAGTCCGGACAGAGGAGTATTCCGCATTCAGGACGACGGAGAGCCCTCAGGAACCGCGGGCAGACCGATCCTCAATACCATGTTGTCTGCCGATCTGACGAATACCCTCATCGTGGTGGTTAGGTATTTTGGAGGGACGCTTCTTGGTGTTCCCGGACTCATCCATGCTTATAAAACTGCTGCTGGCGAGGCCATTCAGGCCGCAAGCGTCATCGAGAGAACGGTAAATGACGTTTACGAACTCCAGTTTGATTACCTGATGATGAATGAGGTGATGAAACTGATCAAAGAAGAAAGGTTGGCGATCCTGTCGCAGGATTTTGACAACTCCTGCAGCATCAAAATAGAGATCAGAAAAGCCAGCCTTAATGCTATCCTCGGAAAAATAGAACAAATAGAAGGGATTAAATTAAAATACCTTTTTACTGCCTGATAATTTCTAGCTTTATGCTATGGGACAAGAATTATCAACTGCCGATCTGATTATCAATCCGGACGGCAGCATTTATCACCTCAATCTGTTGCCGGAAGATGTCGCCGAAACTGTCATTACAGTAGGTGATCCCGACCGGGTGGCCGAAATTAGCAGGCATTTCGATGAGATAGAATTAAGAAAAGGTAAACGGGAATTCATAACCCATACCGGCTACCTGGGCAAAAGACGGATTACCGTGCTGGCAACCGGCATCGGCACAGACAACCTCGATATTGTGTTCAATGACCTGGATGCCTTGCTGAACATAGATTTTAGCAGCCGCAAGGTAA
>CAMLDJ010000222.1 GCA_946478755.1 uncultured Pedobacter sp.
TAAGGAAACCGCATAGCTTCCAGGTTGGGAAAAGGTATGTTGTGGATGTTGGTCTGTCGAAACATTGGGATTGGCAGCACTGGCATTTGCATCACCGAAATTCCAGTTCCACTTTGTGATCGTTCCTTCGCTGGCTACCGACTCATCTGTAAACGCGATCGTTCTGGTTTCGCAGGAAGGTGTTGTAAATTTAAAGGCAGCAACCGGCAGTTTATTTACATGTACGGTTATGGGTGCAGTTACCATTGATGCGCAGCCCGACTCGCTTTCTACCCAGAGTTTTATTTGATAGTCGCCCGCGTTCGTATAGACATGCTCAAACGGCGCGGCCGATCTAAGCGTTACCATATCGCTGCCATCGCCCATGTCCCAATGCCATTTGGCTATATTTTTGCCATTCGGAATGCTCTCATCGCTAATGGTCATGGGAACACCCGGACAAGCCTGTTGTGTACTGACGGAAAACTTGGCGGTGGGCAAGCCAAATACCTCAAAATCCAACACCATCTCTTCATTTGGGTCGCATCCCGCAGAAAATGGATTTACAGCAACCACTTTAATTTCATGCACACCGGGACCAGGGAAAGGAATCGTCCTTCTATATCTGTATTTATATACGTTAACACCGTTTATGATGGCTGTTTCATCGGCACCAGGACCAGCAACCGGCGGCTCAGCGGCTCCATCGATGGTCCAGATTATGCTGGCAGGCTCATATGGCAAGACCAGGGTGAGTGCAGCGGTTTGCCCCGCACAAACATCATCAATTTCCAAACTGGTCGCAGCATCAGAGAGCTGAAGGTTCTGGTAGAGATTTTTTGCATCGGCACCGGCAAGATAGCCATAAGATTCAACCCCTCCATACCCATAAGCAATGGCAGAAAAACCACCATCGGCCATCAGTGTATGGGTTGGATTAATGAACGATCTGGCCGTTACATCTTCCTGGAGATACCAATAACCAGTACTACCGATTCGGATAAATGTTCCCTCCGGTGCCAAGCCGTTAATGGTGAAAGAAGCTTTAAATTCATCCTTTATAATGACATTGATATAATGCTGGGTGATATTGGTTGGCGGATTAGTCTGGCCCTGCAGTGCAGAATAAACCGTAATTTTGGACAACGTTTGTTCTACCGGATTCAAAACTGTCATCTCCGGATCTCCGGGATGGGGCGCTGAATTATTATTAAAGCCAGCATTTGCGATATCACATCCCTGACTGATTTGATACTGAACTACGCTTATCGGCTCAGAGGCTTTGATGCTGTTGGCCTCGGCGGATTTAAATTCGTAAACAGCACCTTTGTCAAAAATGGATGGATTTGCTCCATTTATGCTTAGCGCTGTATTGTCCTTACTAAAATAAACCCTGAAAACATCATGCGGTTTACGAATAAAAGGCGCTGTAATAAACTCCTTTCCCCATGCGGTTATCGGATACAGCTGCTGGTAAAGGTTATCGCCACCGGAACCGGAAGCGCGCCCATCGCCGCAAAAGCCGACCCAGCTGCTGCCCGAAAAGACCGCTATGGGTTTGCAGGCACCATTGATCCCGGCTACGGAAATCAGGTGTGATCCAGACAGATCGGTATCTGACTGGTACTGGTAGATCTCTCCCTTCTGCATTACCTTTTGAAACGTCTGCCCTGCCTGGTGGCTGCCATTCAGCCCATCTGCTGTGGGCGTAATGTCAATGATCGTGTTATCTTCTACGGCTACAATGGTAAATTGCGAACGCGAAGGGCCAGCGTTTGCTCCCGTCTGCTTATTTTGTGTATAGTTTGCAGTATAATATTCCCTGCCTAAAACTTTAGCGGGCAATACCAGCGTAGCGCCAGATCTGGCCGCTTTAAAAATATGTGCGTACACTACAACCGGTTTCTCTGCAATTACCTGAATGGCCTTACCAGTTTCTATAAGGTCTGATGATCCGATGTAAACATTGAACACCTCCGGATCGATGGGTACCGGCTGAACCGTATTTGCGGTAATGACAAAAGGAGAACTGGCGATACTGACTCCGCCAATTCTTACCTCTGCTGTTGTATTCACATCAGAGGTGATATACAAATACATTTTGGACTTCGTACCATCAATATGCCCGGTATAAGCAATCCAAAACTCCTTACCTTTATTTGAAGTGTTCTGGGCCCCTGCATTAATAAATAGGAAGAGCAGAAGCACCCATATCACTAAACCCCATCTGTACATATTATCTTAGATATCCCTTTTTAGGATATCTAAGATAGCAGATTTTGCCTTAATAAGAATTCAAGTTGCTGATTCGCCAATAATAATTTTGCGGTGAGGTCCCTGTTCTCTTTTCTAAGCATATAAATTTCATATGCTTTTTCTATATTGATCTTCAGATCGGCCTCCATCCAGGGCTTCTGAATATAGCGGTATACCTGCCCTTTATTAATGGCATCAATCACTGCATCAATATCCGTATATCCGGTAAGGATCATTCTGATCGGATCAGGATGCTTCTCTAATATGGAAGCCAGAAATTCTACACCTGTCGTTTTCGGCATTCTCTGGTCGGTAATGATGACATGAATTTCTTCCTTATCTAAAATGATTCTGCCCTCATCTGCAGATTCAGCGGTAAAAACATTATACAACCTCCTGTAAGTGGCTTTAAATGCACTTAAGTTATGAGGTTCGTCATCAACATATAGGATATTTACATTCATTTGTCTGGAAATAAAAGTTAAAAATACTTTTTTATTATTACTCTTAAAAGCCTATTTTTAGTTCTTTCAATAATTTACCTATTTTTTTTATTTTTATAGCATCCATATATTAAAAAAATGCAGTCTCAAGCTCATCTAAATTTAAATTTTGAAGCACTTATTAATACTACCAAGCAATTAAATCAACTCTACAAGCCTGTATTATTTAACACTCAAAACATCACCGAAAAACAAAATCTTGAAAATATCCTAATTGAAAAACCTCATATCCAGGTATTTGACAGCATCGAATCACAGATTGAAGAACTGATCAAATGTTTGAAGCCAGGCATCCCTCCTTCAGAATTAAAAATTGCGACTAAAAAACATCGTGGCTCAACCGATCTGCACGACTACGGGGTATGGGTTTATTATCCCTGGTCTGAAAAACTAGTACATATTTTGGGGGAAGAAGAATTTGTTCTTGTACGAACCAACAGAAACAAGCATAAAATAACTGAAGAAGAACAATTCGTCCTTTCACAAAAAAAAATTGGTGTAATGGGGCTTTCCGTTGGACAGTCGGTGTCTTTAACCCTGGCCATTGAAAGAGGGTTTGGCGAACTGCGGATTGCGGACTTCGACGAGCTGGACTTGTCCAATTTAAACCGCATCAGAACAGGTATACATAATATACACCTTCAGAAAACAGTCATTGTGGCCAGAGAGATTGCAGAACTTGATCCTTATTTAAAAGTAGTGTGCTTTCATGAGGGGATCACGGAGGACAATATCGATGATTTTCTAACTAACAATGGCACACTTGACCTTTTGATTGATGAATGCGATAGTTTTGATGTAAAGATCAGCGCAAGGCAAAAGGCCAAAGCATTGGGCATTCCTGTTTTAATGGAGGGTAGCGACAGGTGTACGATTGATATGGAAAGATTTGACCTTGAACCCGACAGACCGGTTCTCCATGGCTATGTAGAGCACATCGATATGAGCGTCTTCAAAACGCTAAAAACACTGGATGAGAAAGTACCTTATATAGCGCCTGTTACCGGAATAGAAACACTCTCTCCCCGGATGAAAGCCTCTGCTGTCGAAATCATGAGTACCATATCCACCTGGCCACAGCTGGCCAGTGCGGTTACTTATGGGGGCGGAATTACGGCCGATCTCTCCAGAAAAATACTACTGGGAAACTTAAAGCTCTCTGGAAGATTTTTCATAGATATCGATGAACTGATTGCAGATGAAAAGCCGGTTACCGAATCCCCGGTAGAGCACAGCAACAAACAATTAAGCAACACAGAAATTGAAGCATATTTGTCAAAAAATCGTGTTTCTGTAGATACTAAGGGTGATGCAGTTCCCGAAGAGCTCATTAATAAGCTGATCAGCTCAGCAGGCAAGGCTCCTTCCGGCGGAAATAACCAGCCCTGGCACTGGCATTATGAAAACACGACCTTACACCTGTTTTTAAATAAACAGGTGTCCGGTGCCTATTTAGACCCAGGGTATATTTCATCTTACGCCTCAGTCGGTGCTTCAATCGAGAATTTATTGCTCGAAGCGGCTGTAAATGGGCTGAGCGTACATTGGAAGTTTACGCCGGAGCTTTTTCCTGATCACATTGCCTTTTTTAGTTTTACAGGAAAATATGAGGCAAATGATACAGAAAAAGAACTGGCTGCACAAATCACTGGAAGACATACCAACCGAAAGTTTGGAAATTCACAGGAGATCAGTATCGCAGACATGGATCAGCTCAGCGCAAGGGTTGCATCAGATGAAATCAATTTACACTGGCTTACTGCGAATGAGGATAAAACCGCCCTGGGCCACATAGCAGGTCAGGCGGACCTGTTGCGTATGTTTACGCCCGCTGCACATCAGGATTTCATTAAGAAAGAGATGCGCTGGAGTCCCGAGCAGGTCCTGGAAACAGGAGACGGTATCGGCATTCATACGCTTGACCTGAGTAATCAGGATCAGATCGGACTAAGATTAATGAAAGACGAAAGAGCTGTCGAATTTTTAAAAAAGATAAAAGGCGGCAATGCCTTCAAATACCTTGCCTTAAAGCAATTCCAATCATCCCCCGCAATTGGCCTAATTACTTTACCGCAGCACACCCCTTTAAACTATATAAAAGGAGGTATGGCGGCCGAAAAATTGTGGCTGTCGGCCACTGCATTAGGCTATCAAATCCACCCCGTTAATGTTCCTTTAATTTTCTTTTACAAAAACAATTCTACGGAATTCAATGATCTGCCAGAAGTAAGTAGACAGCAATTTTTAAATTTACATGAGGAATTTAAGCAATTGTTTAAAATAACTGATAATATTGCAGAAATATTCATGTTTAGAATATTTAAGGCGGAATCATCACCGCAACGTACAATTAGAAAACCTTTAAATAAAACTTTATCCATTGGAAGAGCATAAAACGCAGATCAATAAGCTTTATTTTAAAGCTTTTAGAGCCGTAGATAATCGCGAGGGCTGCATGAAATTTATTGAGGGGCATACCCATGTACTGGAAATATTTGGAATTACTAAAATTACCTCCGCAAATATCGATTGGATACTTAATCCGGGCGTATATGTAGTATTGGTAAGCGCGGAAGAAAACGGCAAAGCGCTTGCCGGAAGCAGGGTGCATGTCGCCGACGGCATTGTGCCTCTTCCTGTGGAAACTGCTGTAGGCGAAATGGATAACCGAATATACGGAATGGTGAAAGAGCGGGTCGCCAACGGTACAGGCGAACTTTGCGGGGTCTGGAACTCCTGGGAAATTGCCGGTTTGGGTGTCGGCAGCTGGGTACTTAGCCAGATCACCGTAGCCCTTTCCAGTCTTGTCGGTTTGCAGTCCTTGTTTGGTCTTACTGCGCCGGCTACTTACAGAAATGCAGTTAGAGGAGGCTTCAGAGTGGTGAAGGAGATTGGCATAAACGGCAAATTTTATTACCCCAAAGAGGATTTGACGGCTACAGTTGTACTAAATGATGAGCTGGATACCCTGCCTACCGCTACGCCGGAGTCCCACGACTTTGTAATGGCCCTGAGAAAGGAGCCGAAACAGACTGTTGCCATGCCGAACAAAACAAACGACGGATTTATAGATATGCATATTGACATCATTATATGAGAGGAAAGCTTTATAAGAAACTGCTCATCATTTCCCTATGTTTAAGTTATTCCCTTCTTATAAAAGCTTCTTTCAATGAAACGAAGGATTCTATCATTAACATTACCAGTCATGCCAGCATTTTAGTTGATTTTCCGGACACAGCCTCTATCGGTTCTGTCCTAAAAGCCCGCGACAAATTCAAGCCTTTAAACACCAAGTTTATCAACTTTGCAGAGATAAGCAAACCGATATGGTTAAAGGCTGCCACAGTGGACATTTCAAAGATCCGGAATGTGAGCATCATGATTGACCAGGCAAGGATGATCATCTCCGACATTTACTTTGTGAAGGGCGACCGGGTACTGCATAAAATTATGAGTAAACCCTATAGCACGATAGCAGATCTGGAATTTCCAGGCAACACAAAAAGCCATCGTATTCCAGCCTCAGTAATTGCCCAGCAGCCCGACATCATCCTTAAACTGTACTCGGATGAAATTGTGATCGCTCCTGTATTTATAGCGCCCAAGTATAAATTTAATAACATTTTTGCCCAGCGCGACATATTTTTCGGCATGTATACAGGGGTCATGGTCATCATGTTCACCTACAATCTATTCCTTTATTTCAGCATTAAAGACAGCAGCTACCTGAATTATATCTTCTGTATCTTTTTTACCTGGGCCACCCAAACTGCACTGCAAGGTTATTTCACAAAGTACTTCCTGTTAAATGAAGGCTGGCTTAATAACATTTCCGTCTGTTTGTTTGCAAATCTGGGGCTCGTGGCATCGATTATGTTCACACAGTCGTTCCTCAATACTAAGGTAAATGCACCAAAAAACAACCGGATAATTAATGTGCTGCTGGTCCTTTCCATTCTCAACAGTTTACTGTTGCTGGTTGGCTTTAAGCAGTTCTCTTTTATTGCCATGCAGATCTTAATTCTGGCTGGTTCAATTATTGGAACTTATACGGCTTATCAATCCTTCTTTCATAAAAAATTTAAGCCCGCCGGATATTACCTGGCTTCCTGGTCGTTTCTGTTTTTTGGAATGCTGATTTTTATTCTGAAGGATTATGAAATATTGCCCTATAATGGTTACACTACTTATGCGGTCCAGTTTACTTCTGTGATAGAAGTAATGCTCCTTTCATTTGCACTGGCCGACCGTATAAACTTTTTCAAGAAAGAGAACGAGCTCGCCCAGCAACGTGCCCTCCGGATATCGAAAGAAAATGAGCAATTAATTCTTCAGCAGAATATGGAGTTAGAGAAAAAGGTAAATGAACGGACAGAGGCATTACAGGAAACAAATGCAAATCTGAATAATGCATTAAGCAATCTAAAAAATGCGCAATCCCAACTGGTAGATGCGGAAAAGATGGCTGCGTTAGGACAGTTAACCGCGGGTATTGCACATGAGATCAATAATCCAATAAACTTCGTCACCTCCAATATCAAACCCTTGCAATTAGATATTGCCGATTTAAAAGAAGTCATTGAGCGCTATGAAAAGGTTGACTATTCTGTCGGTGTTGCGGAGCAGATCCAGGAAATTGAGACTTTTAAAAAACAAATAGACCTCGAATTCATCAACAATGAAATCGAATCTCTATTGACCGGTATTACTGATGGAGCAAAACGAACAGCAGAGATCATCAGAAGTTTAAGAAATTTCAGCCGTTTGGACGAAGACGACCTGAAGCCAATTGATGTTAACGAAGGATTGCAGTCTACGCTTGTCCTGGTAAAAAATACAATGCCTGACAATCTAAAAGTGATCAAAGACTTCAAAAACCTGCCGAAGGTAGAATGCTTGCCTGGAAAAATAAATCAGGTATTTATGAACCTGATCTCTAATGCCATCCAAGCCATAAAATCAAATGGGAAGGAAAGAGCAGAGGAACTTTTGACCATTTCTACCTGGTACGAGGACGATCATGTCAAAATTAGTATTCAGGACACCGGCACAGGTATGACCGAGGAGGTTAAACATAAGATGTTTGAACCATTCTTTACGACAAAAGATATCGGCGAAGGAACCGGTTTAGGTTTATCAATAGTTTTTAGTATAATTGAGAAACATAAAGGTCATATCGATGTTCTCTCCGAGGTAGGTCAAGGTACAGAATTCATCATTAGATTACCTGTAAATACAAAATAATCAAAGCGTACTATGAGTGCACCCAATGTAAGAGTTCTATATATTGATGACGAAGAAAATAACTTGCACGCTTTCAGGGCAAGTTTCAGGCGGCAGTATGAAATATATACTGCGATATCGGCTGCTGACGGTTTAAAGGTACTCCAAAGCGTTACTATACATGTTATTCTGGCCGACCAGAAAATGCCCGGCACTACGGGTGTAGAGTTCTTCAAAAGTATTACAGACACTTTTCCCGATCCGATAAGGATTTTGCTAACCGGTTATACGGATATTGAAGCGCTTGCAGATGCCATTAACCATGGTGACATTTACAGGTATCTAACCAAGCCATGGAATGATCTTGAATTGCACAATTCCATAAAAAATGCCTATGATGCCTATAAAGCCAAAATTGACCTAAGGAACAAAGTGGCTGAACTGGAGAAAACAAATGATGAACTAAACAGGTTCATATACAGCATTTCCCATGAATTGAGGGCTCCGCTTGTTTCGGCAATGGGCATTGTAAACCTGGTGAAAATGGAAGGTCTTTATAACTCCAGCGGCGAGTACTGGAGCCTTATAGAAACCTGTTCCAACAAGCTGGATTACTATATTCAGAAAACACTCCAGTATTATAAGAACAATAAGACCGCTGCGGAAAACATTTCCATTGATTTCAATCAGCTGATACCAGGGTTAATAGATCTGTATGCATACACGGATAAGGAGACCACATTTATTGTTGATATTGACCAAAAGGAAGAATTTTTTGGAGATGCCTTCAGGATTGAAGTTATACTTGGCAACCTGATTTCTAATGCGATAAAATATCAGAAAGAAACAGAAGTAAATAAAAAAGTAAACATATATATAGAAGTTAGAAAAGAGCTGGCGGAGATTTCCATTTCCGACAATGGTATGGGCATTTTGAACGAACACCTGGAAAAAATATTCACGCAGTTCTTTAAGAGTAAAGTTAACCATGGTAGCGGATTAGGCTTATTTATTGTCAAAGAAGCATTAG
>CAMLDJ010000223.1 GCA_946478755.1 uncultured Pedobacter sp.
ATTTTTGGTGAATTCCCCTTTAATGAAGGCTTTATCCTGAACCTGCTCGGCATAATAATTAGCGCCCCTAAGGGCGCTAATATTCACTTCTAACCATCCTGGCAGTGCAATGCCTCCTCCGGGATAGACCGGATAGGCCCGCCAGAAATCATTTTTACCGAGATAAAAGGACAATTTATCCGGATTCCCTCCCAGGGTTAAACCGATATCCCCGTTACCCGCCAACGGCCCATCGGGTGTTTTAGCTGTGGGCACCTTTTGAGGAGCTGATGTAAAAACAGCTTTGTATTTGCCCGCATAAATTTCCTGGGGGTAACATTTTTTGTTGAATGCCAGTAACATGAGGGCTGCAATCCCATACCATTTCATAGTTTCCAATTTTTTTGGTCCGCTTTTATAGCTTTGAAGCACCGGATACTTATCCATTGAACAATCACTCGGTCGTACGCATGGCACATAGTTTTAACATTATTTCCCAGTGATTGCTTGCGCTCTGCTGTTTCCCGGAGATATTTTTATCAAACGAACGCCATGTGGATCAACATCCGAAGAAAATTCCAGATCTGATTTACCAATATCCTTTTGTCTCCACAGGTCACGTATGGTTTGCTCAGCCCTCAAGCCCAGCGTCTTCCACGTAACGGTGATCTTCTCTACTTTGTTTCCCCGGTTAAACATCCCTACAGCCATTGAGCCATCTTCAAGCGGCTTGGCATAAACAACCGTTTCCTCATTCTCGGCTACGACCATACCAAATTTGCCTAAGGGGTCCTGATTCACATCTATCACCTCACTGTTGGTTAGCAGGCTGATCGTAAATTCATCCAGCTGGGCCATATCGCATCCGATGAGTAAGGGAGACGACAGTAAACACCACAGACTGATGTGCGTATATTGTTCATTGGCTGTTAGCCGTGTATAATGTAATTTAGGTCCCCAACCTACCATCCCTACCACCAGCATGTCTGGATCTACCCAATGTCCCGGACCCGAAAAAGGTGCCCATTTTGTTTGATTGAAACCTAACTGGCACATTCTTTCCCAGGTGTCCCTAATGTCACCTGTGGTTCTCCAGCTATTCGCCATTTTTTCCCATTGGCTTGCATCGCCATAGGGCGCACTGTTTGACAGGCTATATACCACGTCGCGGTTGTGGGAACGCAAAGCATCCATCATCTCTTTTACATGATATACATCATTCGGATTCCAGTCGTATTTTAAATAGTCCACTCCCCAATCCATCCATTGCTGTACATCCTTTTTCACAAATGAATACTTCCCGTGGTGATAGTTTATTCCGTGCTTTTCCTTTTTTTCCGGGTCAACAAAACGGAAAAACTCATTGTGTTTACCTTGCTTCACCCAGTTGTAGGTCCCATCTGCATTGTCTGAATAGGCGCCCACATGCCCTGCATATGTCCCTACCCAGGGGCCGGAATAAATTCCGATCTTGAGGCCCATCCGATGTACTTCATCCGATAGGGCTTTCATGTTGGGGAATTTAATATTAGGCTGTACGGCATTGTATTTACCCCCACGAAGTGCCTGCCATCCGTCGTCGATATTAATATACTGCCAGCCATAATTCACCAATCCTTTTTCAACCATCGCTTTAGCTGAACTAAGCACTTTGTCCTGGCTCACTGCATCACCCCAGCAATTCCAGCTGTTCCAGCCCATAGGCGGGGTTAATGCTATTTTGTCTCCTGCCACTATACGGAACCTACGGTTTGATTCCCCTAATGCATTTTTTGCAGTTAAGGTTACCTCATATTCACCCGGTCGCATAATTTTTCCTGTTATCCGGCCGGTAGAACGGTCGACTTTTAATCCTTTTGGCAGTCTTTCTGCCCCGAACTGCATTGGACGGCGCCCCGTTGCAGGAATGGTGTACAGAAATTCGGAACCCGGACGTACCCCGAATATTTTGGCCCCGTTTATTTTCGGGCTTTCAGCTGAAGGCGGGGTAAGGATATATTTCTTCAGCGTATCAGGCGCGGCGCTTTGTGCCTTCACCATTTCCTTATGGAGAAATAGGACTCCGAATGACAATAAGGATATTGTTATAATTTGTTTCTTCATTATTTTATAATAATGGATTAAATGTCCCGTCGTTCCAGCCTTTTGTGGTCCTTCACACCCCGTTTAAATTTGTCATCAATAAGCTGAATCATAATTACAAAATAATTGAAATACTGGGTAGAATTCGTTTTTGTATGATCGCGATAGATTACATTTGGTTAGCGGGATAACCAAATGTAATCTATTTCAAAGTGCTCAGATTGGCATTTTACTAAACACTTTTAGCATGGCGACGATAACCAAAAGATATTACTTGGTGAACTTAGCGATATACCCTCCACCAGCTACCAGGTTAAGTAATATCCGATCTTTTTTGCTGTTTACCCCATTGCTTAGCTTTAAACTTGCAGGATTTCCTTTTACATCGCTGACTTCCTGGGTTTGGAATGTGCCTTCGCCCAAAAATGATAAGGAAATATCCAGTGTTAATGGTTTTGCACCATTGATGACGGCCAGAAACCAGGTATCTCCTTTTCTACGGGCATATGCTGCAACTTCGCCAATGGCAGAGCCCGGCAATACAATAGTTTCGTCCCATACCGCGGGAATGCTTTTGATCATTTCCACAGCCGGGTTTTCGAGCAGGTGCTGCGGACTGGCCGCATAAGTGAGCATTGGTGCACTAAGAATAGCTGCTGTGGCTATCTGGTGTGCCCAACTGGTATTTTTGCGGCGTTCGCCAAAATGCACAGGTGTATACTCGGCGTGCCCGGCAATAAAGCGGGTGAATGGCAAAGTCACATTATGCCCTGCCCTGTCGGCCAGCTTGCTAGCCTCCATTCCTTTCACCGCCTCTCTGGTCAGCTCGTTTGGCCAGGTACGCTCCTGTCCGGTTGGTTTATTGGCACCATGAAAATCGACCATCAATTTCAATTCTGCAGTTTCCTTTAAGATGTCCTGGTACAAATCCACAACATCCTTTGCTTCATGATCAAAGAAATCAAGTTTTAAGCCCCCAATGCCAAGATCATGGCAACGTTTAAAAAAGGCATGTCTTTTGGCTTCATCCCATAAATTTTTGGAATGTTCCCAAAGCCATATCTCTACGCCTTTTTGTTTGGAATAACTGACCAGGTCTTTCAGGTCTTCATTGCTCCATTTGCGCCAGAAGCCTTCCAGGATATTGTGTTTAAAGCCCAGTTCGGCTGCCATTTTGGAAAATTCCTTCATGTTGGCCACCGTGCTTTCGCCACCATCATCGAGGTATTTCCAGACCGCAGGGCCTGGCTTTATCCATTCCGTTTTGATCCCCTTTGGGAATATATTTTTATCGGGTGGCAGACAAAGGTTGTGAACCATATCGTTGTTTACCAATGCGCTTAAATCGGAGGCAATCATCACTACCCGCCAAGGGGTGCTGATGGTACCGGTTATAGCCGCCGGCCTGGACAACTTCAGGGTGTCGGCCGGGCTGTAGCGCAGCTTGTAAGGGTAAGAAGTTGGCTGGTTTTGCGGTAACCTCAATACCATTCCCCTATTCCCGTCTGTTTGCAGGGCCATGCCACCATAATTTTTGAGATCGGCCTCGGTAATGGCCAGGTAAAGTTTATCTTCCGGTAATTGGAAGGTTACGGAAGGGGCAGCCCATTCGCCGGCTTTTACCGTATCCATTCCCTTCTTTTCATATAGCCCTTCGTAATGCATGTAAAGATCATGGTACCAGGCTGTGCTGCCTGCAGGCAATTCAAATATAGTAGCCTCATCTACAACGCGTTGCCGATCTTCTTTTCCTGGCACTACTAAGCGGAATGCTGCACCCTCGTCAAAAACGCGGACATCCAGGACATAAGCTAAACTTCCTTTTGTAACTACAATTTTTGCCCCCTTATAATGATTACGGGCAGTTGAGTGTACCCCATACCATGGATATTGTTCATCCAGCTGGTACAGTTCGGCTTTGCCAAGAGTCACGCCCTCGGTAATACCGGTACCATCAACTGACATGCGAATGGCTGAGGGTTCGATGACTGTTTTGCCCCTACCTGAAATAGAATAGTTTAGTGTGTTGTTTTTTACGGAAAGCGTAAATGATATTTTCTGATCAGGGCTTTGAATAAGAATCTTATCCTGCGAAAATGCTTTCGCCGCTACCAATAGCAGCAGCGAAAGCAGAAGTTTTATAGGATGCATAGGATAAGCGTTAAAACCCGGTGTTTTGTGTCCAGATTCCCCTCATAACATCCATTTGTCCAAGTGGGATCGGGAAGAAATAAGATTTGAATTTCCGCTTCGTACCCTTAGCGTCATAGGCTACCTGAGGTATAATCTGATCGGCAATTTTCCATCTGATGAGGTCATTGTAGCGTAAGCCTTCGAAGGCGAGTTCTACCCTGCGTTCATTCCTGATGATTTCTCTGGTCAGCACAAGTTTTGCGGGCATGTTAACCCCTGGTCTGGCCCTTACATCATTTAGTGCTTTTAGTGCGCGGAGATCAGTCCCCTGACCACTTTCAAACATTGCCTCAGCGTACATGAGCAACAAATCTGCATAGCGGATCTTTACCATGTGCTGATCGCTTAAGGTTGCACCCGATGCATTATTGATAGCAGGGTTAACCCATTTTTTAAAAGCCATACCGGTATAGGGAATTTGACCTTCGGCGGTACTGCCCACTTGCTTGAATCCTCCAGGATTGTATGCCCATGGATCTCCTGCCTCAAAAATGGTCATTTTTCTGCGCGGGTCATTTGGTTCGTAAGCATTTCTGAGTTCAACTGTAGGAAATACCGACATTCTGCCCCCAATTACCTGGTCTAATGAGTGGTAATCATCGGGTGCCCTGAATTGTACTGACAACATGATTTCCTTGTTATTTAACTGATTGCCAAAGAAGATTCCGGCATAGTTCGCCGACAGTTGGAATGGATTTGCAGGGTCACCAATTAAGGTCCAGGCGGCATCAGCTGCTTCGCCAAAACGGTCATTATTTAGCAGCACCCTAGTTTTTAAAGCAATTGCTGTACCTTTAACCGCGTGTCCGTCAGTGTAAGCAAGCTGAGGCAAATTAGCAATGGCATAATCCAGGTCCTTAAGGATTTGAGTAACTACATCGGCTTTTGGTGATCTTGGTGTATTCGAATAATCACCCCCAAGTTCCGCAGGCAGTAAAATGATAGGCAATGCACCATATAGCTGGGTAAGTTCGTTGTAGTAGTATGCTCTTAAGAATAAGGCTTCAGCCTTCAGCTTTTTGTTGGTAGCCTCTGCCATATTTGGCACGCGGTCCACATTGGCGAGGAAATAATTGCAGGAGGCGATACCCTGGAATCCAAAGGTAAATGTTTTGCTGACGATCCCGGTGGTTGCAGAATTGTGATCCCCCCGCATTACAATATCAAAAGCTTCGTAGTTAGAGGTATTTGAAGCGTTATCAGAAAGCGCTTCCCAATACAAAAAATTTCCACTCTGACTCTTTCCATTGGAAAAAATGGGCTCTTTAAGTTTGGCATAGCAGGCAACTAAAGCCTTATTGGCTTCTCCTTCTGTTCTCCAATAATTTTCTGCATTGGGATTGGAAAGCGGATCTTTGTCGAGCGTCTTTTTACATGATGTAACAAAAACTGCCGACATCACCAATATTCCTATTTTTATGAATGTTTTCATCGTATACGCGTTTAAAGGGTGACCTTAAGTCCGAATGAATAAATTTTAGCTTGGGGATAAATGGCAGCCCTACCGCTGGCAGCTGCCCGCTCCGGATCACTTCCATCAAAGAAATTGGTGAAAGTAAGCAGGTTATCGCCGGACACATACAATCTTAGACCTTGTATTTTGGCTTTATTGAGCAGCTTTGCTGGAAAGTTATAGCCAAGCTGTAGGTTTTTCAACCTGAGGTAAGATGCATCTTGTAACCACCAGTCGGAAACCTGGGTATTCGGGCCATAATTTTCATTAAAAATATGAGGTATAGTATTGGAAGTACCTTCGCCATCCCAGGCGTCTCTCCAGAAGGTTGGCGGAGGGCCGGCCTGTCTGAATGGCGCAATACCCCATTCCTTCACATAAATTTTACGACCTTGTACACCTTGCAAAAAGAAGCTCAGGTCGAAGTTTTTATAATCTGCGTTGAAACTTAAACCATAATTAAATTTTGGGAACGCACCGTCTACAATTACACGGTCATCAGTCGAAATTTTACCATCAGGAACACCGTTCGGTCCGCTGACATCCCTGTATTTCATGTCGCCAGGTTTTGGCTTGACAATTGGGGTTGGCCCATTGTCGATCTCCGCCTGATTTTGGTAAATACCATCGAAAACATACATATAGTAAGAATTATACGGTAGGCCTTCCTGTGTAATGGTGCCGCCACCGCTATTGATTTCGCGGGCACCAAATTTTACCACTTCATTTTTGTAGGTCTCAAAATTTCCCTGTACTTTATAGTGGAAGTCGTTTACTTTACCTTCGTACCCTAACAGAAATTCAACACCAGTGTTTTTCATTTCTCCGCCATTTACAGTTGGTCCGGCAAGTCCGATAAAGTCGGGTACCTGAAGTTCCCTCAAAATATCTGTTGTTGCTTTTGTATACCAGTCTACCGATCCAAACAGGCTTGATTTAAAAAGACTGAAATCAAGCCCAAGATTGGTAACTGTTGTGGTTTCCCATTTCACATTCCGGTTGATCAGGTCGGTTTGGGTTACTCCCTGCTGCAGACTGCCGCCAATAAAATACAGGTATGGATTTAATACAGATTGATACGGGTAAGGCATAGACTCGCCAAGCAATGTTCTGTTCACGTTCTGGTTACCCACCTGTCCCCATGAAACCCGGGCTTTTAAGTTGTCCAACCAAGTTACATCCTTCAGGAAATTTTCCTGGTTGATCCTCCATCCTGCAGATGCCGAAGGGAAAAAGCCCCATTTATTTCCTGTGGGGAACCGAGATGAACCGTCATACCGGAAATTCATCTCTAAAAGATATTTTTCTTTATAATCGTAGTTTAGCCTTCCAAAAAGTGACTGCAATGCCCATTCGTAGCTAAAACCATCTACAGTTTGTCCACCCGGTTCGAAAATACTTGGGTCCAGCAGGTCATCGGAAGGTGCATTTCTTTTGAAACCCTGTAAACGATCGTACTTGAAAGTTTCCTGGCTTAGACCAAGCAGGGCTCCCAGGTTATGGTCTTCTGCAATTTTTTTGGTGTAATTCAGCGTTCCGAATACTGTATACTGTACGTCCTTGTCATCGCGAACCGTTAAATTGTTCTCACCAACTGTACCATTCCACTGGGTATTGTAATTGTACAATCCGGAAGTGGCATCGGGCAAGAACATATATCCCGGAATACCGACAACATGAACTTTGGTTTCTCTTTCATTGTATTTAACAGCACCCTTGATCTCACCTTTCAATCCAGGAAGAATGTCTACGTTTAAATAAGCAGAAGCCAGCGCATAATGGTTGTTCAGGTATCTACCCCCATTTTCGGCTGTTGCAACGGGATTTTTATTGCCACCTTCAAAGATGAAGGCTTTTGCAGCATATCTACCGCTTCCGTCGGGCAGTTTTGGGGTAAAGGTTGGATGTGCCGCCAGTGCACTCAGAATCTGATCTTCGGTTGAATTGCCATCGAAGTTATTGTTCAAAGCTGTTTCATTCCGTTTTCCTTTTGAAAAAGAGATATTGGTCCCAAAGGTAACCCTTTTGTTCAGCTCCGTTTTAAAGTTAAACTGAGCATCATAACGTTTGTAGCCCGTGGCAATAAGGATACCATCCTGATCCAGGTATCCGGCACCAAAATTATAGGTAGTTCCCTCTTTACCGCCATTTACACTCAGGTAATGCTGTTGCATCGGGGCAGTGCGGAAGATGGCATCCATCCAGTCGTAGCTCGGATACTGTGCCGGATTGGTTAATGCGCCCTGGCGATAAGCCTCTATATCTTCAGGTTTATAAGTCTGGTTGGCACTGGTTCCTGTATGATCTATAGCTTTATTTAGCAATTCCATGAATTCTACAGAATTGGTGATTCTGTCATATATAGAGGTAGCGCGCTGACTGCCAAAATTGTAACTATAATCAATGTTTAACCTGCCCGCTTTACCTGCCTTGGTAGTCACAAGGATAACGCCATTGGCTGCTCTTGAACCATAAATTGCTGCTGATGCAGCATCTTTCAATACCGAAATGCTTTCGATCTGATTGGGGTTAACATTGTTTAAATTCCCTTCGATTCCGTCAATTAAGATCAATGGATCATTAGAGGCCTTACTAAAGGTACCCATACCACGGATTTGTATACTTGCACTTTCTGCACCCGGCTGACCGGAATTCTGTGTAACCTGTACTCCCGGCATTCTGCCCTGCAACAATGAAGTTGTATTTGGTGCCTGCCTGGTGGTTAACTCCGTACCAGAAACATTGCTGACGGCGCCGGTTAAATTCACTTTCTTTTGCGTACCATAACCTACCACCACAATTTCAGAAAGCGCGCTGCTCTCTTCTTTTAGAACGACATTGATAGATGTTCTGTTATTTACGGGAATCTCCTGCTGAGCGAAGCCGATAAAGCTGAACACAAGCGTTCCCGCTCCATCTGGCAGTGTTAAAACATAGCTACCATTAGCGTCGGTCATCGTTCCGATATTACTTCCCTTGAGTTTTATACTGACACCTGGCAGTGCTCCACCCTTTTCATCAGTCACTTTTCCTTTCAGTTCTATCTTCTGAAGGAAATCACTTTTGTATAATATAGAAACCGGATTTCTTTCCTTAATGATCACGGTTTTGTCCTTGAACATATAAGTAAAAGGCTGATCCTCAAAACAACGTTTCAAAACGTCGTCAAGGGTTTCATTATACACCGAAATGTCTACTTTTTTCGCTTTCCGGATATCTTCCAGATTGTAAAAGAAGTCATAACCACTTTGTTTACGGATTTCTTTGAATAATTGTTGCAGA
>CAMLDJ010000224.1 GCA_946478755.1 uncultured Pedobacter sp.
AGATCGTCTCCACGTATTTTATTTAGCTTCATTAGTGAGCCGAATGGCTTGTCTCAGTGGTTTGCAGATGATGTAATTTTTCGCGACCAGGTATATACCTTCACCTGGGATGACGAAATACAAAGAGCCAAGCTGTTGAGCATAAAAGAAAACAGGCTGGTTAAATTTAAATGGATAGATGATGATCCTCATTGCTATTTCGAAATGGAGATTGTTCAGGATGAATTAACGAACGATGTAGCACTTGCTATTACTGATTTTGCGACCGAAGAGACCCTGGCGGAGCGTACTTTAATATGGGACAATCAGATCAACTATCTGCATAGTGTATTAGGCGCTTAATTTTTCATTCGCGTCGCCTGAATTTGTAAATTGAATTTGCCTACATTTGTAATGTTGAAAAAGATTCATTTACTACTTGTCAAAGCATTTATAAGGCCCTTCTTCGTCACTTTTTTTATAGTGATGTTTATTTTATTGATGCTTTTTTTGTTTAAGTATGTCGACGATTTAATCGGAAAGGGCTTCGAATGGTATGTCATACTTGAGCTGATGTACTATGCATCTGCCTCAAATGTTTCTATGGCACTCCCGCTTTCCATTCTGCTGTCGTCCATCATGACTTTCGGTACCCTGGGGGAAAATTATGAATTGGTAGCTATTAAATCTGCCGGTATTTCCTTGCAGAAGGCGATGATGCCCCTGCTGGTCCTTATCATTTTCCTCGCCATCAGCTCCTTTATATTTTCCGACTACATGCTACCTAAAGCAAATCTCAAGTTTGGTTCGCTATTGTGGGACATCAGGAATAAAAAGCTGTCCTTTTTAATTAAAGAAGGTGTGTTTAATAACAGCATCCCCGGTTACTCTATCAGGGTCGATAGAAAGAACGATGATGGGGCATTGCACAATGTGATGATCTATGACCACACCAGCAACAATGGGATTGCCAAAATCATTATTGCGAAAGATGGAATGATGTCTAAGGACGAAAATTACCTGGTGCTGAAACTTCATGACGGAGTCAGGTATGAGGAATCGAGCGGCAAAAGTTCTTCGTATAATCCAAGGCAGGAGTTGACCAGGATGCGTTTCAAAGAGACCGATCAGAAATTTGATATCACCAGCTTTAAAATGAACCGGACTGACGAAGAAGGTTTCAGAGGGAATACGCAGATGCTTAATTTGAAGGGGCTGGCTAAAAAGCAGGATTCCTTATCCAAGGAACTGGCAAGCATAAATAAGTCTGCCGCGTTAAATCTGAGCAGTTATTATAAACAAAATAATTATACAAAGGGATATACCAAACTGCTTGCGAAAGCGAAAAAGATAGAGGCGCCGGTTTTGAATACCATTCCCAAAGATCAGCAACTTGCTGTTCTTCAAACTGCATTAGATCAGGCCAATTCCATACAGCAAACTACCTCTGGCCGGATTGCCGATTATGCGGACAGGGTTAAAAATATCATCAAAGTTAAGATTGAGTACCAAAAGAAATTCACACTTGCGGCCTCTTGTCTTTTGCTGTTCTTTATTGGTGCCCCCTTAGGTGCTATTATAAGAAAAGGAGGGCTGGGCCTGCCGGTGGTAGTGGCTATCGTATTCTTCCTGCTTTATCATATCATTGCCACCGTTGCAGAGAAATCAGCAACACAAGGCTCGCTGACGCCGTTTTTCGGCATGTGGCTGGCCATTATTATTTTGTCGCCGCTGGGTGCATTCCTAACCTACAAGGCCACAGTTGATTCAGCGTTGTTTGATGTTAACTATTTCAAACAGTTAATTGCCAACTTTTTTAACAGATTTAAAAAGAAGACGGTTGCAGAAAATCCTTAGTTATTCCCTGTTTCGCCACGTCACATCCTTACTTATTTATGATATATTAAGATATGGAATTGTTTATGAAGGTTGTAACTTTGCAATGTAATTTTAATAGATCTTTAAATTGCTGATTTAGAAGTTTGAAGATTGATATACTTATAAAATGGAAATTAAACTCGATGCAATAGAAGATGCTATTGCGGATATAAAAGCAGGAAAAGTTATCATTGTTGTAGATGACGAGGATAGAGAGAATGAAGGCGATTTTTTGACCGCAGCTGAGAATGCTACTCCTGAAGTGATCAATTTTATGGCTACCTATGGTAGAGGGTTAATTTGTGCCCCTTTAACCGAACAGAGATGTGATGAGCTCGGCTTAGAACCAATGGTTGGAAAAAACACGGCTGCATATGAAACCAATTTTACGGTTTCCGTAGACTTACAGGGCTATGGTTGTACAACGGGTATTTCCGCGTCCGACAGATCAAAAACTATTCTGGCTCTAATTGATCCTAACATTGATCCTGAAGAATTGGGTAGGCCTGGACATATATTTCCATTGAGATCTAAAGATGGCGGCGTGCTGAGACGTTCAGGTCATACAGAGGCAGCGGTAGACTTAGCCATTTTAGCTGGAATGCAGCCTGCCGGAGTTCTTGTTGAAATTTTGAAGGATGATGGCGAAATGGCCCGTCTTCCCGATTTGATTAAGATCGCTGAAAGACATCAGCTTAAAATTATTTCCATAAAAGATCTTATTGCGTACAGATTAAGCCAGGAATCCCTCATCAAAGAAGAGGTGACCGTTAATTTGCCTACACAATGGGGCGATTTCAATATGACTGCCTATACACAGCTGGATAACAATGCTACCCATCTGGCGATCAGTAAAGGAACATGGTCTGCCGATGAGCCCGTTTTGGCTAGGGTTCACAGTTCATGTGTAACTGGTGATATATTTGGTTCATGCCGCTGTGATTGCGGTCCGCAGCTGCACAAGGCTTTAGAGATGATAGATAAAGAGGGTAAGGGCGTTGTGGTGTATATGAACCAGGAAGGACGTGGAATCGGTCTGATTAATAAACTGCGTTCTTATAATCTGCAAGACGCGGGTTTTGACACCGTTGAAGCAAATATAAAATTAGGCTTTAAAGGTGATGAACGCGATTACGGTGTCGGTGCTCAGATCTTAAGGGCCCAGGGTGTAACCAAAATGAGGTTGATGTCCAATAACCCTACTAAAAGGGCCGGATTAATTGGCTATGGTTTAGAGATCGTAGAAAATATTCCCATTGAAATAGAAAGTAATGTTCACAATGAGCAATACTTAAAAACAAAACGCGATAAGATGGGTCATCAGATCATGAAAGGCTAAGGAGTTATTTCCTTTTTGGCTTTTTTTGATCATTGATCACGCCCTCTTTGTTAATAGGTACCTCGACTGCAGGAGAAGATTTGTTCTCTTCTGCAGCCTTTTTTTCGGCCTCCAGCTTCTTCTGCTCCTGTTCCCGGCGTATTTTTCCAGAAATTTTCCGAACAAACTCTCTGAAACTATCAAATTGCTGGGTGTAAATCAAGCCTAATGAGGTCACATTGGTGGTTTGATTAACACCAGTTCTAAAACTGTTTTGCAGAGTGGGTGGCTTGTTGGCCAGCTTACCTACCAATGTCCCATCTTTCCTGATCAGGGCCAGCACTTCAACCTCTCCGCCGACATTATTGTTGGAGAAGCCGATGGGAGAAAGATCACTTGTACTTCTTTTGTCTACAATACCTGCATTTAAAACAACCCTGTCCTGGAAAAACCGAAATGATGCATTTGCTTCACTCAAGGAGCGGATATTAATGTCTACAAAGTCAAGGTTCAATGAAGAGAGCACATTATTAAATTGATTAAACAATAGTTCTGTAGCAGTACTCGTTACGCCAGAAGTTAACTGCTTGCCCAAATCTTCCTGTCCCGTTCCCGGAGCAAAGCTGCGTCTGATGATTAAACTCAGAGCCTGGAGATTTCTGTTGTTATCGTCATTAAAATACGACTGCATTTCTTCTTTAATGCTTGGATTAGAAGGGAAAAAGATATCCAGTTTGATATCTGGTTTTTGCAATAATCCGGTTAGTCCCATTTCCACCTCAGTAAGTACTCTTGCCTCTTGATTGCCGGTGACCTTTCTGTTGGCTGCAGAGTATAGGTCCGTGAGACTTGCTCTAAGTGAATATATGGCCTTTAAATTGATCTGGGCTGAAGATGGGTTGCCGGTCCACCTTATGGTGCCTCCTTGCCTTATACTGAATTTTTTGTTGATCACTTCCTGTGCAGTAAAATCGAAACTGCCCGATTCAATGATGTAATCGCCAGACATTTCAAAGTCGCCAAGGCTATTAATGTTAAGCGTTAGGTTTTTAGAATATCCTCTGCCACTCAGGTTTCCTAAAGAGGTGAAAATATTTGCGGTACTATTCGCATCAACATTGAGTTTCAGGCTCATGGTCAACCCATCAAAACTTGTTTGTTTCTTTACGTTGTTAGCCGTGTCCTTACTTACAAAAGTGATAAAATCTTTACTCGAAACGGTTTCAGAGCTGTTTAAAGGTAAGTTAAAAATCGTTCCTTTTTCAGTTTTGGCGTCAATGCCTATATACATTTTATTGGTAGGTCCTTTAAACCTGAATGTGCCCGTACCGTATGCCCTTCCGAAATATAGTGGATTGTCTTTTTCAGTCGTATTTAGCGCCATGAAGTTAGTCGCATTGATATTTACGTCAATGGTAGGATAGTTGATGTTATTTAAGTCCACCGTCCCCTTGGCTATCGCCTGATGCCCTTCAACGTCAAGGAGTTTAAGATTGTCAATGTCAATGACACTATTGTTTACCCTGACTTCATCAGATATTGTATACCTGGTCTTAAGATAATTGATGACCATAGAGGCGTCGTCCAAAGAAAGCGTTCCCTGGATGGCAGGTTTTTCAAAAGAACCCTTTACCGTCAGATCAGCAGAAGCATGGCCTTTTAAATCCGATACCAGTTGTTCAACAAATGGCCCAAAAACAGCCAGTTCACTATCTTCCAGATTTATGGCGAGGTCTATTTCTTTCTTTTCCAGATCCAGGTTTCCCGAGGCCCTCAAGGTCTCCTTGTCCGCCGAAATGATATTGGTGAATATGTTCGCTACATTTCCGGATCTGTTATAAGACGAGGTATCCGTTAAACTTCCGATATAGGTATCATTAAAGACCAGGGAATCTATTTTTATATGGTCATGAATTTCGGGGGATTTAAGAATGTTGGCTAAGGTTGTTTGGCCATTCACATTGCCGCTCATTTTAAGTCCTAGTGTTTTTACAAAAGGATTCAAGGTGGTCAGGCTAAAATCTTTAAAGCCCAGCAAAAGTCGATCTTTAGGGTCATTTGAAAGCACGCCATCAAGGGTCAGGAATTGCTTCCCATTATTGAGATCAAAGTTATTGATCTCCGTTTTTCCCTCGTTGAAATTGATTCTCACTTTTTCCTGAATTTTCCAATCTTCGTTATTCACTTTCAAAATAGAAGGCAGGATACTTACTCTGGCAGTGGTATCATTTGCAAATTCAACAAGACCATTCAAATCCAGCTGATTCATATCATCCTCGTTAGAAAGTTTAACGTTTAGAGATAAACTATCGTTACGTAGAATGTTAGAGATGTTTACATTTTTGATATACAGGCTGTCATTCAGATCGACCCTGTCAGAAGTAATAATGGCCTGCAGCTGGTTGGTGCTGGTGTTTTCGTCAATGATGATGTTGTTTACAACAATGCCTTTGTACTTCAATTTTTTAATGAAGCCATTCAGTGTGGCCGTATTATTCGGAGAGTCGAAATTACCGACAATTGTTGCCTGATCTTCCAGCTCTAAGCCGGGTACAAGCAGTTGGGCTATCGGTTCAAACCTTTTGATGTTTAAATTGAACTGAAAGATCTGATCGCTGTATTTTACAATGTTTGTCTTGAGAGATGGAATATATTTTTTTGCTAAAGCTTTATAGTAAGAAGGTATCGTGTTCAGATCGTACTGACCGGTAATACTTGCATCCAGTATATCAGATTTTACCGTTAAACTCCTGTCCCGGCCCGTTCCGCTTGCCATCAGATCAACTGAATCAATATTGTATATCCCTTTCACATTATCCAGCCTTATTTGTTGTAAACTCAGATTACCCTGGATATTATTTAAGTTGTTTCCCGAAAAGTTAGTGCTGAATACCGCATCGATTTTCAAGGAATCCTTATACAAGTTGAGGGTCTTGAGTTTAGCATTTTTTATGGTCGCTTTAAAATTAAATAGAGGCAATTTAGGATTAAGGTTTACCCCTCCATCAAATACAAGCTGAACATTTTTGTCGTTAATTTTTAAACTGCCATCAAAAAACTTTTTTTCAAAGGTTCCGTCAATTTTAACATTTCGGTATCGATAATTGTTAAAGTCGATATAATCAATATCTCCATTAAGTTGTTCCGTTAAATTATTTATTTCTGTTCCTTTGCCTTTAATATATAATGAAGCTGATAGGCGTTCCAACGTCTTTTCGTTGATCAGTGTTCCCACGTTGAAATCATAGGTTTTAATATTACCGCTATAAGACGGAACGCCCTTTTTATCGATCTTCATATTCACGTCCGACACCACTCTGCCTAACTTGGTTTTAAACTCTCCGAAAGCAATAAAGTCATTTTTAAATCCGGTAAAAGAACCATTGAAATTGATGTTGCCAAACTTATCGATGATTTTAGGAATCATTTTTACTTTTTTACCGGTCACATCGGTTAGAATTTCGTCAAGGTCAGTCTTGTTTGTCCCAGCCATTTCAATCTTCAGGTCCATAAAAGTCTCATTGATATATGGCAAGCCCTTTAGGATAAAATCTCCTTTGATATAAGTTGCTTTTCCTGCTTTTACGGACAATTTTTTCGCCCTCAGGTTATTGACCAATCCTGTAATCTGACCATCCACATTCAGATCTAGCTTTATTTTATCAAGGTCTGAAGTGAAATACTTCACGTCATAGGAAGAGATATGACTATTCACAAAGTTGGCCTTCATTCTTACTTTGTTGATATAATCCTTGAAATCACCAAACTTCTTGAAGCGCATTTGAAAATAATCAGACAGCCGGCTGTTGTTAGTAACCAGCATCAGCTTTTTAAAAGTTATATTATTCGAATCGATTGTCGTAAAAGCCGTCAGGTTTTTTAAGTAGAATCCGCTTTTTTCCCTAAATGTCAGATCCTTTATATTCGTTTGCAGGATATGGTCCCTGGCATTTAACTTTTCAAAAATTCCGTTTAAATTGCTTAAAGCCAGATCATCAAAGTTTATCCCATGCATCTGGGTATCCACTCTAAGATTCTTGTATTTAAAATTCACGTTGTTAAGAATAATCCTGTCGAACGAGATCTCGTATGGTTTCTTTTTCTTTTTAACAACAGGAGCGGCACCAGAATTGAAATAGTTTATGATAAAATCCAGATTGGTAGATCTGTCTTTATACGATTTCAGGTAAAAAGACCCGTTGTTAATTTGAACGGTATTAATGGCTATCAGCCGTTGTTTCAATGAAAACTGATCAATATCTACCAGAAACTTAGGGGTTTTTAATAAAGTATCCTTTTGCTGATCAAGCACCAAGAGATCTTCAATCACAATAAATTTAAAAGGCTTGATATAGATGCCGCTTAAGGACACGGTTGTATTCAGCTCTCCGGACAGGTACGAGGCGGCTTTTTTTGCAACATAAGTCTGCACTGGCCTGAATTGAAGCGCAAAAATAATGATCGCAACTAGTAATATTACTGATGCGACAAGCCAAAGAAGTATTTTTAATAGTTTTTTAATAGTTTTGTAGCTTAATTATAAATATCCGTGTCTGTAATACTTGCTATAGAATCGTCTTGTGATGAAACATCAGTTGCTGTATGTAACAACGGCAAAATTACGGCCAATGTTATTGCAAACCAAACAATTCATGAAAATTATGGAGGTGTAATACCCGAGCTTGCCTCAAGGGTACATCAACAGAATATTGTTCCGGTAATTCATCAGGCATTAATAGATGCTAAAGTCAGCAAAAAAGAAATAAATGCTGTTGCTTTTACAAGAGGACCTGGATTATTGGGTTCTTTACTAGTGGGGGTGTCGTTTGCAAAATCGTTTGCATTGGCACTCGATTTGCCTTTAGTGTCAGTAAATCATATGCATGCACATATTCTGGCGCATTTTATTGACGATCCAAAACCTGAATTTCCCTTTCTTTGCCTTACGGTCTCTGGCGGACACACGCAGATTGTACTGGTGAAGGATTATTTTGATATGGAAATACTAGGGGAGACGCTTGATGATGCTGCCGGAGAAGCATTTGACAAAACTGCGAAAATATTGAATTTGCCATATCCCGGTGGACCCCTGGTTGATAGGTATGCAAAGGAAGGCAATCCACAGGCATTTAAATTTCCTGAGCCGCAAATCAAAGGATTAGATTATAGCTTCAGCGGTTTAAAGACTTCTATCTTGTATTTCATTCGCGCCCAGGAAAAGCTGAATCCTAACTTTACAGTTGACCATTTAAATGATATTTGTGCATCAGTTCAATATAGCATCGTTAATATTTTGCTGAACAAATTGAGAAAGGCGGCCGATCAATATGGGATAAAGGAAATAGCGATAGCAGGAGGGGTCTCTGCCAATAGTGGTTTAAGGATGAGCCTGCAAACTATGGCTGAACAGCTGAACTGGAATGTTTACATCCCTGCCTTTCAGTATTGCACCGATAACGCGGCAATGATTGCCATCGCAGGATATTATAAGTTTCTAAATGGCGACTTTGTTGGCCAGGACGTGGCTCCCCTCTCAAGAATGGAATTTTAGAACTCAAAAAAAAGATTATGAACGCAGCGAGTTATGTATTTTTCGGATTGTTGTTAATCCCTTTAATTGTTTTCCTGGGCTGGCTTATTAAAAAAGATAAGAAAAGAAACTACCTGGGTTTATTGGTGCTGGTGGCCATGGCGATAATTGCACTCATTGCCATTCTGAAGTACGATACCAAGTTTATGAATACAGGTGAGGGGTCCAGACTTAAATCGCAAACACCAAGTTACCGGTAACAAAAAAAGCT
>CAMLDJ010000225.1 GCA_946478755.1 uncultured Pedobacter sp.
CGGAATGACGGGCAATGATGTCATACAATTCCTTTTTGATTTTCATCATTTCCCTAAGGTTGATCTCCATATCTGCAGCCACTCCCTGTGCACCGCCTGAGGGTTGATGCAGCATTACCCTCGAATGCTTCAACGCTGACCTTTTCCCTTTTGCGCCCGCACAAAGTAAAACGGATGCCATGGACGCAGCCATCCCTGTACAGATAGTTGCCACATCGGGTGTAATGTATTGCATGGTATCGTAGATGCCCAGGCCCGGATATACTGAACCGCCGGGAGAGTTGATGTAAATATGTATATCACGCTTCTCATCCACAGACTGCAGGAACAGCAGCTGCGCTTGTATGATATTGGCAATCTGATCGTCTACCGCCTGACCGAGAAAAATGATGCGGTCCATCATGAGCCGCGAAAACACATCCAGCTGGGTAACGTTCAACTGCCTTTCTTCCATGATATGTGGTGTCATAGCACTTGGAAAATTGCTGCTGTTAATTCGGGCCATATAGCGGTCTACAGATAACCCATTGACATGGCGGTGCCCCGCCGCATATTTGCGGAATTCATTTCTAATGTTCATACAATGTATTTTAAGGATTATTTAAACAGGCGTAATATTTTAGCTGCAAATGTGTGTGGCCGGGTATCGTTAAACAATTGCTGATGCACAGCATCAATCTCGGCTTTTAATCTCTTCCGCCCATATTGCTGGATCAGCGCATGGGCCTGTTGTTGCTGGACTACCTTCTCTCGCAGGTCATCGTCCAGGATCAACCGGACTTCGAACAAAAAATCCTCCGCCCCAGGCACCAGCCGAAATAAATGATCGTCTATAGCTTTGATCTCATTCAAGGAAGTCCTCATAGCTTAGTGATTTTTGTTTAACATGATCCCGGACTTTCTCCAGGCATTTGTATTTCTGAACAGTGGCAGAGCGGATACTGGTGTAACCAAACAGATTCGCCAGTTGCTGAACCGGCAATTTATCGTAATAAAATGCCTTAAGTATTTCCATGCACTTTTGCCCTGAGGTTTCCAGATAATGCATCAGCTTTTCGGTCACAAAATTTGGTTGCCTGTCTTCATTTAAAATCTTAGGATCAATCTCCTCAAGCGGTACGTTTATACTGCTGCTCCGATATTTTTGCAGCCAGAGGTGTTTGGCAATTCCAAACAAATAAGCATTGTCGTTCCGGGCTATGGCCGTCGCATCTTTACCAGCTACTGCCCGTTCATAGTAAATGATCAGCGCATCCTGAAAAACGTCTTTAGCCTCTTCAAAAGATCCACCCATCCTGCTCACATATCTCGACAAGACCGGAAAACCTTTTTTATAAAGTGCAGTAAAAAGTGTTTCACGTGTTATTGCTGTATTTCCGGAAATCATAATTGCTTCCATAAACTGTTGTTTAATAACAAGTGTAAATTATTCGGTAAATATCACCTATAAATTTAAAGATTCTTTCTTTTTAACCATCACACTCACCCGGTAAACCAAAAATATACAAACTACAATCACTACAGAGACAACAATTCCCAGGGTATCATAATGGCGCAACGGGCTGGTCTTTGTTTCCTGTGTTACAATCAATCCTGCGCACAAGGCAGCGATACCACCCGCCATTTGTTGTAAAGAAGCGTTCACACTCATAAAGGCACCCCTGTCTTTGAGATCAGGAATGCTCATCGTAAGTGTTGTAGCCGGGATCATTCTGCTCATCACCCCCATAAACAATACCATATTGATGACCACCACCTGCCATAACGGAACCGGTGTAAGGTTGGTATAGATCAGGATCAGGATGATCGCAAGTATTGATCCTCCTGTAAATACCATGAACTTATCCACTTTATCACTCAATTTACCAATCATGGGCATGATCACTATGGAAGCCAGCCCGGTAAACATAAATACCAAAGGCAATTCCTGCTGGGTAATGTTGATGTTATTGATCAGATAAGCGCTCCCAAAAGGCATCAGCATAAAGCCACCTACACTTAAAAAGGCCGTTGCTATAAATCCCGTTTGATAGGAGCGGTTGGAAACCGCATGCCAT
The DNA here is from genome assembly GCA_946478755.1 of uncultured Pedobacter sp. Next base: position 2,058 of record CAMLDJ010000225.1, read on the forward strand.
AAATGCAGAAAGGGGCTCTTATCTGATTGCACCGCAAGATGCTTATTGATCGGGTTAACCTTAAGCAAAATGACTATAGCGATGATCACCGCTAAGATCACAATCATTAAAAAGGCGGAATGCCAGCCCCAGATATTTGCGAGGTAAAGACCAATCGGAATGCCCAGCACCTGACTTGCCGCAAATGCCATCTGTACAAAACCCATTACCCGCCCACGCTGGTGAACCGCAAAGAGGTCTGTGATTATCGTCATGGAAATGGCCCCAATCACTCCACCAAATAATCCGGTGATAATTCTCGCTCCGAGCAGCATTTCATAGGTGGTGGATAGCGCACAAGATAAGGTGCCGACAATGAAACCAGCGTAAAAGAACAAAAGCAGCTTTTTACGGTCAAACTTGTCAGCAAAACCAGCCGCCAGAATACCCGAGGCACCGGCACTAAAAGCATAAGAAGAAACAACAAGTCCAAAACCTTTAGGACTTATTGACAATGCCTTAATTAAATAATCACCAAGTGGCGCCAGTACCATAAAATCGAGTACTATGGTAAACTGCAATAAAGCGAGTAAAGCAATGATCAGGATCTGGTAGGAGCTGAAAGGTTCGGCGCTGTCTTTTATACGTGGTTGTTCCATGGTTAATGACGAGGTGTCAGTGGATTTATCTTTTAAAATCATTTGGTTTTCCCTAGGTGAGCACTTCACAATGATAACCACTTTTAGTTATCAGGTTGATGACTTCTTCATGTTTTAATTCAGGGGATACGATCCGTAATACGCAATCTATATCCTGCAGATCCACTGTCCATTGATCGATCTGATATTCGTCCATAACTTTACCTATATACCGCTTATCTCCTTCAGTTCGAATATCAGTTTTAAAAAGGAGGATATGTTCAATATTAATGTTCATCATTCTAAAGTTTAACGTTACGTCTGCTGCAAACTATTTTCTAAGTGCTTTAAGTACCAGATCAAATGTCCTCCAAAGTATTTCATCGGTTAAAACAAAGCGCTTTCCAGCCAGGCTTTGTCCTTCATTATGAAATCTGATGAGATTGTATAGCGGAGCAAAGGCTACACTCCAATACGTCTCGAAAGGCATGTCTTCAATCTCCCCTCTTTCAATGGAGTTGTGTACAAATTTTCCAAGGGGCTCCTTAAAGTGCTTGCTAAAAACATCGAGAATCTTTGGTTGATAGGTTGATGTGCGCAATTGTTCAATCATCTGTGCGGATAAAGGATTTTCAAACAGGCATTTTGCCCGGTTCTTCCATTGTTGCCTCAATCCTTCTTCAAATGAACACTCGGGATCAAAATCTTCCAGCATGATCGTGCTCATGCGTTCGACTTCTTCTATACCTACTTTCAGGATCAGGTCATCTTTATCCTGATAATAAATATAAAGCGTCGCTACGGAAACCTTGCAGGATTTGGCCAGCTTGTTCATCGTAAAACCTTCAAAGCCAACATCAACCAGAAGTTCTATCGCTTTTTGCTTTACCAATTCTACCTTATTTATGTCTCTGGCACGCATATCATTCTATATTGCGTAGCAAATATAAATGAATATTCATTCATTTATAAATTTATTTGCATTCTCCCTCTTTACAGTCTTTTCTGAGTTGTCTACGGAGGACAAGAGACCGGATAGCCAGCAACAGTTTCTTAAAGCAATAAAGCAGAATTAGTTAAGCCTGGAATTCGACCCAGTTGCCATCTTCTTTGATCAAAGCGATCAAATCATCCAGTGCCCCTGAGGCATTCACATTCTTCTTCACTACTTCTTTTCCTCGGTACAATGTGATTTTATCCGGCCCCGTACCTACATAGCCGTAATCCGCATCGGCCATTTCCCCAGGTCCGTTTACGATACAACCCATAATGCCAATTTTGATCCCTTTTAAATGATGAGTACGGGACCGGATCAGTTGCGTGGTTTCCTGCAGATCAAATAGAGTGCGCCCACAGCTTGGGCATGAGATGTACTCTGTTTTAGAGATTCTGGTTCTGGTGGCCTGTAGAATACCAAAGCTGGTAGAATTTATCGATGACAGGCCGATTGGATCTTTTGTGCTGATCCAGATACCGTCGCCGAAGCCATCAGTAAGCAATGCACCTAAATCGGTTGCTGCATACAAGGTCAGGTCATCCGCACTGATCGCCTCATATGTCCTTTTTATGATAACGGGAATCTGAACATTGTCATTCGCCAAAGCAACGAAGAATCCGCGTTGTGCCGCCATGCCATGAATGGCGCTGGTTTCCAATACGATGATCACATTCTCCTGTAAAACAGAAAAATCTACCACCTCATCGGTACTGATTTTAACCAGGTTCAAGTGTTCATCCCTAAGGTCAGTGCGCTGGTATTCCTGATAACTAAATATCGGATGGCAATTGTTCTTGTCTTTTAAACCCAGCCAGGTTTGATAATTATAGATTTGCTTAAGATTTCCCGGAAAAGAGAAAGAGGGCAGCTGGTCGCCCAGATAAACCAGGTCGCAAGCCTGATCGGCCATGTTGTATTTGTCCAGTACCGCGCTATATTTGTAGCCGGCCGACATTAAAAAATAAGGATCTTTTAAATTTTCAGCACTTACATCGAGCATTACTATCGGGTGATGGTGCCCACCGATGTGCTGCACAGGCTTCGTTATCCTGCGGTTGTACTCATAAGGATGGTAAGGTAGGTCCTTTATTGTAATTCCTGTTTCCGCATTCAGTCGCCCATTGCTTTCTGGCTTAATCGCTCTTTGTTCGTACCTTAAAGCCAATGCTCTCGCCACGGGGGCTTCAAATTCCGGATCTTCCGTTAAAGAGACCCTTATCGTATCCCCCAGGCCGTCCTCCAGCAAGGTACCAATGCCTACAGCCGATTTGATCCGGCCGTCTTCGCCATCCCCTGCTTCGGTTACCCCAAGATGTAAAGGATAATTCATTCCTTCCTTTACCATGGTTTCAACAAGTAAACGGTAGGCCTGCACCATGACCTGTGTATTACTGGCTTTCATAGAGATCACCAGGTTATAATAATTGAGGTCTTCGCAGATGCGGATAAATTCCATTGCCGACTCGACCATCCCACGTGGAGTATCGCCGTAATGGCTTAGAATCCGATCCGACAATGAGCCATGATTGGTCCCGATACGCATCGCCGTACCATATTCTTTACAGATCTTTACCAATGGGGTAAATTTCTTATAAATGCGTTCCAGCTCAGCCCGATACGCCTGCTCCGTATATTCAATATTTTCGAAACGCTTTTTATCCGCGTAATTGCCAGGATTTACCCTTACCTTTTCAACAATCCGTGCCGCTGCTTCTGCTGCATTTGGCGTGAAATGGATATCCGCAACCAGCGGCACTGTATAACCCCGAAATCTTAATTCTTTTTTAATATTAGCCAGATTTTCTGCCTCTTTCATGCTGGGAGCAGTAATGCGGACATATTCACAGCCGGAATTGACCATTCTGATGGTCTGCTCCACCGTTCCAGCCGTATCCATGGTATCTGTAGTGGTCATAGATTGAATCCGTATCGGGTTCAGCCCTCCCATAGGGATATCACCAATGGACACTTCCCGGGTAAGGAACCGGGAGTATCGTGTTAAACTATTACAGTAGCCACCTGTTAAGGCATTTGCTAACGCATGCTGACCAATTACGTCTTCCATCATTTGTAAATCTGATACAAAGATAAAGATTAAGTTTATAAAGGGAAGTCAGATCAGCCTGTCTTTTATAACCAGGGTATCCGCAATCAGGTCATGCAGGCACTGCTGTTTTCTATTCAGGAAGCTATATAAATAGCCAATAAATAGGGTCATGACTGAAAAAACCTTTGCTGCATTTCTGCCCAGTGAATTGGTAAGGCTGAGTCTCCCGCCCTTCATATCAGTTACCTTAATCTTCAATAGTCTTTTTCCAATGGTACCTTGCTTTTCAGAAGCTTCTGCCAGGCTGCCGTAAATAAATTTGGCTAAAGGAATAAGCGGCAGGCCCGAAAATGCCAGCATGGTGCGCTGTGCTTTATCACTCACCACAATAAAGCCCAGCAATATTAGAAGTACATAGGCAAAGGTTAAAAAGAAATAATCAATTACAGCCGCCAACAGACGCTGGTCAAAAGAAGCAAAATATTGCGGCGCAGTAACCTGATGTGTAAAACCAAGAAGCTCACGCAGTTCCGGTAATTCGTGAGCTTCTTTATAGTCGTCCATCCCTGGTTTTCTAACAAAGGTCCCGGTTTGAATAGCAAGCCCCTTTAATTCTTGTAACCGGTATGGCCCTTCAGGTTTTCCGTTTATAACAATAATATATTCAGCTTTCTCCGCTTCCATTTTTTGGTGATGAACCTAATATCTGTTCACCTCAAAGCTACTCAATCCACCGTCGAAATTGATAAATATTTTATTTTTGGACGTTTTGTAATCCGGCGTTTCGTAAGTATTGTTATCTAGTTTTGTAAAACCGGTGAACTCTTTAGATGACAGCCCTGTTTTTGCAGTAATCCGGCATCCTGAGCCAATAGGAACGGCTATTTTCACATCAGCAATTCCCGTTTTAACGTTCACGTCTGTAACGGGCAATAAACTTCCCAGTTTTACATCCAGCGCAGCCGCACCACCATCAAAATCAAACTCCCTTACCTTGTAGCCTGACAGGTCAAAGTCAACTTCCCCTGCGCCCATGTTCATATGGATCTCCCAGTTGGGATTGTTATTTAACATGACCTCGACGGCATTCCCACCAGTATTCCATTTGCCCTTACCTCGCATTTTTAAATCCAGCGTGGTAATGCTGTCCCTGCCTTCATTTTTCGTTAACTGGAAAGCACTGCCTGTTTTATGTACAACTGCCGATATCAGGCTGTCCGTAGCTCCTTTAAATTCAAATGACGTTCCTCCGCCCGAAATATTCAGCACCACTTTTTTAGCATATGAGGAATCGAGCGGGTAGGCTAAAGATAAATGTTGCCCATTAAATTCGTCTGATACCGTGTCTGTGTCAGAACGATTATCCTGCCAATGCTCATCTGAGAATCTTTCTCCTCGAGGTCGCTCCTGTCCTTTAACAAAGAGCAGGCCTAAGGTGATGATCAGTATCCCGATGGAGACCATGGCACCGACCTGTGATTTATTTTTATTGAAAAGGATATTTACACCGGCAATGATCAAAAATATTGGCCAGAAACGCCATACACTGCGCCAGTAAAATTCTATGACATTAAAATTTTCCAATAGAAGTACGCCGCCAATAAATAGCAGCACAATACCCCACATTATTCTATCCAGCTTCATAACTATAGCTCTTTTTTAGTGAATGGATCAGCATCTTCGCCGTTTGTACCCGCCTGTTGATCCGGAGTAACATCAGGTGTTAAAGGATTCACCGGATCGACAGCCTGCTCTGACGCAACGGGATTCACATGTACGGCATTGCCCGCCTGATTCACAGGATCTTGAAAATCCTGATTTTTCCAATTTTCCCATGCGCTTTTATTCTTGGATTTAATGATAAAACTGGCTCCGATGGCTACAAAAACCAGCGGCCATAACTTGGTTAGCCTGAACTCAAAAGGAATAAGATCAAACTCATCCATAAAGAAGTATATACCAATCACGAGCAAAAACAAACCGGCCACCGTACGGCCTGTTTCATTACTACTCTTTTGATATGGCTTAAAATCAGCTGTCTTTTTCCATCCTTCTGTCGGGTCGGTGTTTACAGTTGAAGAAGTCCAGTTCTGGAACGGAGCGGCTTGCTCCCTCGTACCTTTCGGATTGCCAAAAGGCTGCGATGATTGAAACTGGCTATTTTGATCCTTAAAAAAATCGTTAAATTTCGAAAACCGTGCTGTCGGATCGTTATTTACCGGCACCACAATCCACATAATGATATAAACTAATATTCCCGTGCCCACTAAGAAAATAGTTGAAAGCACAAAAAGCAGCCGGATGATGGTTACATCCACCTCCATATACTCGGCAATCCCCGATGATACACCGGCGACTACTTTTTCATGCTCATTCCTAAATAATCTCTTTTCCATGATAATTTCCCTCCTGTTAATTTAAAATTGCAGTGGCTTTAGCACGATCTCATCAACATTTACACCTTTACTTAAATTCAAAATGGTGTATAAGGTGTTGGCGATATCCTCAGGTTGTACAAAACGTTCAGCGGGGATCTGCGTTCCTTCCCATGATGAAGTTAATGTAGACCCCGGCAATATTGCGGTCACCTTAACGTTGTATTTCGATAGTTCCTGCCTCAATACATTGTTTAGACTAAGCAAAGCGGTTTTAGTTACACTATAACTGCCCGCATTTTCGACTACCGCCTTTGAAGCCACCGAACAGATGTTAAAAATATGTCCTGATTGTTGTTCACGCATGATTTTGCCGAAGTATTTTCCCAGATAATACGCTGCCTTGAGGTTTAAATTCAGCTGCTTTTCCAGTTTATCATCGGTCTCATCCAGCAAACTACCTGGTAAAAAGGTGCCTGCATTGTTAACTAACACATCTACGCTCAACATTTGCTCCTTTACCACTTCACAGAACGCGTAAACCTCCTCCTTGATACTGCAATCTGCCTGCCAGGAAAGTATTTTTACTCCCGTATATTTCAACTCTTCCCTAATGTGTTCCAACTCCTGGCTGTTCCTCGCACAAATTGCCAGATTATAGCCATGTTCGGCCAGCTTGATCGCGATCGCTTTTCCGATGCCTTTTGTACCTCCGGTTATAATTGCATTCATTTCTATACCAGTTAATGAGTAGCAATAATACAAAAAAGGCCTGCACCTTAAAACTTTGTGTGGAAAGATTTGCGGGAAATTCCTTTATAACAGCAAACTCATCAGGTTTCAACTTTTTATTGTTTCTTTGTATTAATA
>CAMLDJ010000226.1 GCA_946478755.1 uncultured Pedobacter sp.
AAAATACGGATTGAAGATTGGAATTTTACATATAAATAAATATTCAAAATATAATGTTGCATATACACACAATAAAGAATAATATTTTAATCTACTATTCCAATAGACTTACAAACAAACATAAATTTGCAAAACGGAGAATATTCTAAATCAGCTTATATATATTCCCAGGTAAAGCCGTCAGCACCCCCTGAATTTGAAGGTTCAGCAAGTGCATGGCAAGCTTACTCCGGTTAAATCCGGAACGGATAGAGAGCTCGTCCACATGGAGTTCTGCTCCCTGTAAAACTGTTACGATCTTTTGCTCCTCCTTCGAAAGGTTCACCGTCAGTTGCCGCTGTAAACCAATGTTTTCAGACCGCAGCTCGTCCCAGCCCAGGTAATACACCAGGTCCATGGCATGATGGATGAGTGCTGCCCGATTGGTCTTGATCAGGAAATTGCAGCCTTCGGAATATGGGTCAGTCGTACGCCCAGGAAAGGCATATACATCTCTGTTATAGGAATTTGCAATATCTGCTGTAATGAGTGCCCCACCTTTTGCTGTGGCCTCAACCACTACAGTAGCATCAGCAATTCCTGCAATAATGCGGTTCCTTTTTGGAAAATTCTCTTTATCCGGAATCGTATGCGGGAGAAATTCAGTCAGCAGCCCTCCGTTCAGCACCATCTTTTGTGCCAGAGGCTTATGCAAAGGAGGGTAAATGCGATCTAAACCATGAGCTATGACCCCAACGGTGGGAATATTTTGTTCCAGACTTTCTTTATGGGAGGCCACATCTATTCCATAGGCCAGTCCACTCACTACTATAACGTTATATGGCCTTAATGTTTCTGCAAGCTGCTGGCACAATTGCCTGCCATATGAAGTCGCTTTTCTTGTTCCTACAATGCTGATGATCCGGGGATGATTCAAATCGGCATTGCCTTTATAATATAGTAGAACAGGGGCATCAAAGCAGTGTTTTAAGCGTTGCGGGTAATTTGTATCGGTATAAAACAGCACCTGTATGTGATGTTTTCTGATAAATGCAACTTGCTTTTCAGCCTCTGCCAGGGCATTGCTTTTCAGGATCAGGCCAGCGATAACTTCCCCTACCCCCACAGTTTCCATCAATTGCGGCTTACCGGCTTTAAAGATAGCCTCGGCTGTGCCAAAATGCTCAAGCAATTTCCTGGCATGAATATGCCCTACGTTCTTAATCAGCGTCAGTGCTATTTTATGGATCAGACTCATGGGCTAACTTATGCATTTAATGATAAGCAACCACAATTTAAGCCGGGAATTTAGCCAAAAAAATTACTGGGGAATATAAACCACATATTTAGTTTCAAAAAACGGTTCCTCAAAGTAGGCTGAAAGTGGATACAATTCTGCCTTTAATCTGGATTCTTCGATTTCTTCTGATAAATCGCCACCTTTTAAATACAAAATCCCATTTTGAATGGCATTTTTTGACGCTGCATTAAACTTGCCTTTTATCCATGGATAGAAATCAACCAGCCTGGTGACTGCCCTTGAAACCACAAAGTCATATTTATCAGTAACCTGTTCAGCTCTCAGGTGGCTGGCGGTCACATTCTTCAAGCCAAGCGCATGTGCTACCTCGGCTACAACTTTAATCTTTTTACCGATAGAATCAACCAGGTGAAACTCCGTTTCAGGAAACAAGATAGCCAGGGGGATTCCAGGGAAACCACCCCCTGTTCCTACGTCCAGAACCTGCGTTCCAGGCTTAAATGCACAGAACTTCGCAACGCCGAGGGAATGTAAAATATGACGTTCGTATAGCTCATCTATATCCTTCCTGGATATCACGTTAATTTGTGCATTCCAAAAACTATATAGATCATACAATTGATCCAGCTGTGCAATCTGCAGTTCAGTTAGGTTTTTAAAGTATTTTTGTATTAAAGCTGATTTCATTTCCACTGTACTTTTTTAACAAATATAGAGAGAATGCCATTAAACACCAGAAAGATAAACAACAGCATATCTAAAATAGGGAACCACCACCTCAGATCCCCATAGCTTAAACGCTTTAAAAGGCGCGGATAAACTAAAGATCTGACGATAATACTTAAGCCCAGCACCCCCAGAGCCGGATAAAGTGTTGCCTTAAAACAAAGCAGCACTACTAATATCAAATAGAACAGAAACTGGATGATGATCTGTGCAGATAAAATAAATTTATGTTTGGGCTTATAGAGTTTACCTGCACCAAAATGACGTTTCTTTTGTCTCAGATACGCCTTAAAACTGGTATTTGGCTCGCTCCAGACCTGTGCGTCTTTATGGATGCAAATTGCTGTATTTCCTTCATGAGCATGCGCATTCACAAAAAGATCGTCATCACCAGAGGGAATATGCATATGCGCAGCAAAGCCCTTATTGTTAAAAAACAATGACTTTTTATAGGCCAGATTTCTCCCCACCCCCATGTAAGGCATCCCTTTAAGCGCAAAAGAAAGGTAATTTACCGCAGTAAAGAAAGTTTCAAAACGGATAAGGGCATTCAAAATACCCCTTTTCTTTAAATAAGGTGAATAACCAAGAACCAGCGCGGTATCCTGTCGGCCGGGTTGCTGCATGCCACGCAGCCACTTGTCAGACACAGGCACGCAATCTGCATCTGTAAACACCAGCCATTCATTTGCGGCAGCCTTTATGCCCATAGTAACCGCAAACTTCTTACCTGCAATAAATTTACTGCCATCGGTAACTGTTACTATTTTAAGGTGCTTGTAATGCTTGGCGAAAGCGTCAAGTATTTCACTCGTTCCGTCCCAGGACCTGTCGTTTACTACAATCACTTCAAAATCGGGATAATCCTGTTCCAGCACCGCAGGTAAATATTTACTCAGATTTTCTGCTTCGTTACGGGCGCAGATGACCACACTTAAGGGCTGTTCAGCCTCCTCTGGGATAGGAGCGATCTTTACAATCGCCAGTTTAAGGTGCACAAACAAGCTAAAATATAGCTGGATCAGAAAACAAAAAACGAATATGCCGAGCAGGCAATATTCAAAGCGCTCTATTAAAGCGCCTGCAAAAAAGGTTAATTCCACGATGTACTTTTGAAGGAGCCAAATTTCTGATTTTTAATCTGTAATGTTCCTTTATGTTGATAAAAAATTTAGCCTGTTAATAGTTTGTTTTTTCCTATTTTTGCGCAGATTTTTTGAACGCAGGATAATGATTGTAAATAATGATGAAGTTCAAAGAACAGTAAAGACACAAAAATGAAATTTAATTTAGAGGCGAAGGATATACATTCGAAGGCAAGAGCGGGAACGATTACGACAGATCATGGCGACATACAGACACCCATTTTCATGCCTGTAGGCACTGCAGGAACAGTTAAATCCATCAATCAGCAGCAACTTAAAAATGATATTGACGCTAAGATCATCCTTGGAAATACTTACCACTTATACTTAAGACCCGGTCTGAACATCCTGGAACAGGCAGGCGGACTACATAAATTTATTGGCTGGGACAGACCGATTCTGACCGATAGTGGTGGTTATCAGGTCTATTCTTTGAGCAAAGTTCGCAAAATTAAAGAGGAAGGGGTTACTTTCCGTTCACATATTGATGGTTCCAAACATCTTTTTACACCAGAATATGCAATGGATATCCAGCGTACGATTGGTGCGGACATCATCATGGCCTTTGACGAATGTACGCCATATCCCTGTGATTATAAATATGCAGCGAATTCCATTAACATGACGCACCGCTGGCTAAAACGCTGCTGTCAGCATTTCGATAGTACAACACCTAAATATGGTTTCAATCAGACACTATTTCCAATAGTTCAGGGCTCTGTGTATAAGGATCTGAGAATGAAATCTGCGGAATTTATTGCTTCAATGGACCGGGAAGGCAATGCGATTGGCGGACTTTCGGTGGGGGAACCTGCAGAAGAGATGTATGGCATGACCGAAGTGGTCTGTAATATATTACCTGAAGAAAAGCCCCGTTATTTGATGGGTGTAGGTACACCAGTAAACATTCTGGAAAATATTGCACTGGGCGTTGATATGTTCGATTGCGTAATGCCGACCAGGAATGCCCGAAACGGGATGCTGTTTACCAAAAATGGGATTATTAATATCGGCAATAAAAAATGGGCTGAGGATTTTTCGCCAATTGAAGCCGATAGCGACCTGATTGCCGACACCGTATACTCGAAAGCTTATTTAAGGCACCTGATGCATTCAAAAGAGATGCTGGGCGCTCAGATTGCCACGCTGCACAACCTGCACTTCTACTTATGGCTTGTTAAAACAGCGAGGGAAAAAATCATTAGCGGCGAGTTTTACGCATGGAAAAACAAAATGGTTACTATCTTAGGTAATAAATTATAAATGAACATCATCAAAGACAGGGTCAAAATTCTGGATTGGTACATTATCAGTAAATACCTGGGTACATTTTTATATACCCTGACTTTATTTGTTGTCATTATCGTTATTTTTGATCTGTCAGAGAAGCTGGATGACTTTCTAAGTGCCAACCTGAGCTTCTGGCAGGTGATCTCCCTGTATTATGCCGGCTCTATTCCTTATTATGTGAACATGCTTTCCCCGCTGATCAATTTTATAGCGGTGATCTTTTTTACAGCAAAAATGGCTGACCAGACAGAAATTGTGCCGATTTTAAGTGGAGGAGTGAGTTTTAACCGCTTTCTGCTGCCTTACTTTATTTCTGCATTTGTCATCTTTGCCGCCAACCTGGCTTCTAATTTATACATTCTGCCGTATACTAATCAGCTTAAAAACAGCTTTGAAAATACCTACGTAAAGAAAAACGATCCCTCCAGTAAAAGCAATATCCACATGAAACTGGATAACAACACTTACATTTACATGGATAATTTCGACAATAAGAGTAAAACCGGTACACGTTTTTCGCTGGATAACTTTAAGGGGGATGTGCTGACTAAAAAACTGGTGGCAGATGAAATCAAATGGGATTCTTTAAAACGCTCCTGGAAGCTTACTAACTACTCTATCAGGTATGTGAATGGGTTAAAGGAGACTTTTGTAAGCGGTGCAGCCATGACTAAGGATACAGTGCTGGACATGCGTCCTGACGATTTCTCTGCCTATGACAATATATTTGAAAACCTAAGCAATAAAGAACTTTCTGAGAAGATTCGAAAGGAAAAGATCCGGGGCTCGGGTATATGGAACGATCTTTTGTTTGAGCAATACAAGCGTTATCTGCACCCCCTATCAGCCTTTGTTCTGACACTTATAGGCGTGGCGCTGTCATCCAGAAAGGTTCGCGGAGGGGTAGGTTTACCGCTCGGAATCGGCATTTTGTTAAGTTTTGCTTATATTGTATTTAACCAATTCGCAAAAATGTTTTCGCTAAAAGGTGGTATGCCCCCACTTTTAGCAGTACTTGCCCCGACCCTTTGCTTTGGTTTACTAGGCTATTACTTGCTTAGAAAGGCACCTAAATAATGACCAGCAAAGCTGTCAATCTGAACAAAGATCTGCTCATTCTGCATTTCACGGTATTCATCTGGGGCTTTACAGGCATCCTGGGAGCCTTAATATCTGTTGATGCGGTCCATTTGGTATGGTACAGGGTTTTGATAGCTACCATCACCCTTTTCTGCTACTTTAAAGCGAGTAAAACAAGCTTAAAGATAACAAAAAGGCAGTTTCTCCAGTTCTTTTTTACCGGAAGTATCGTTGCCCTCCACTGGATCCTTTTCTTTCAGGCCATAAAGGTTTCAACCGTTTCCGTAACGCTTGTATGCCTCTCTTCATTTACACTTTTTACCGCCATATTAGAGCCCTTAATCAAAAAACAGCGGATCCAGATCGCCGATATCATTATTGGACTGGTCATCATTATGGGTATTTATCTCATATTTAAGTTCGAATCCAGGTATACTTTGGGTATCATTCTTGGTCTGTCAGCAGCAGTTGCATCCAGTCTTTTTGGCACCATAAACTCTGTACTTGTTCAAAAAAGCAATGCACTTGCAATCAGTTTTTATGAGATCATGGGGGCATTTTTGTGGATCACTTTATACCGCTTACTCGACCAGAGCTTACTAGTTGAACGATTCAATTTAAGCGCTGCCGACTGGCTTTATCTTGTTTTACTGGGTACCATCTGCACTGCACTTGCTTACGTTGCCGGCGTGTCTGTGATGCGTACAATTTCCGCTTTTCGGGTAGCACTTATTACCAATCTGGAACCGGTCTATGGCATTCTCCTCGCCTTTATTTTCTTCGGAAACAAGGAGACGATGTCAACCGGATTTTACCTGGGAGCCATCATTATTTTAGCTGCAGTATTCGTCTATCCGGTCTACAAAAAACACAAAAACCATCGCTAGATCTTTACCCGTTCTAAAGGAAAAAGCGCACGAGCCATTGCGTTAAAAATACAAATTCCCCAGTCTTCAAGTAAAGCCAAACGGTTCAAATCAAACCGACAGAAAGATCGACAAAAAAGCACAATTGCAGGCAGAGTACATCATGCAGGAGCGAGGAAAAAACGCAGGAACAGCGGCTATTCTTGCATACGAAATTCGCAATTCAGCACAGAAATTTAATTTTATTTATCGCACAAATAGTGTACCTTAACATGAAGTTTTAACCTGTATTGATCGAGATTTACTAAAATCAAAAAACAGGGCATAACAAAGCCAAAAAAACGGCAAAAACAAGAAAAACCTCAAAAACATAAACACTATTAAATACACTAATAATCAGAATGATATACATATTTACTTAAAATAAAAGACAAGCTAAATTTCAGCATAAAAAAATTAAAATACTAAATATTTTAGCAACAACAGTAGATGAAGAATTACAGACTATATAAATCATTAATAATCAGACTTAAAATAACCATAATATTAAGTTTAATTTCACATTCCGTTTTCTCACAGATTTTTAGCGATGAACAAAACCCACTTAGTGTAAAATGGCGTCAGATAAATGCAGCTGGTTTTAAAATCGTTTATCCCACAGAGCTGGAAAACGAAGCGCAGAGAATGGCGAATACTTTACCACATATTTACCCCTACGTAGGGGCGGGTTTGGGCGTACAGAAAACGAGCATTCCATTGCTGCTGCAGAACCAGGGAGTGATCGCAAATGGCTTCGTTCAGCTGGGCCCGAAAAAGTCTGAATTCTATACTACCCCACCGCAGCAATTCGACAGCCAGGACTGGCTGAACAACCTTGCCGTTCATGAGCTCAGACACGTTGCACAATTCGATAAACTTACCGGCGGGAAGGCCAGGCCTTTTCCAGAACTGGTGTACTTTGCATGGTTCGGCGCAAGCCTGCCCATCTGGTTTTTTGAAGGTGATGCCGTAACCACTGAAACCGCCCTGACCCATGCTGGCCGGGGAAGGCAGCCTTCCTGGATCATGCCCTACCGAACAAGCCTGCTCGAAGGAAAAAATTTCTCCTACAGTAAAGCAAATTTTGGATCACAGAAAGACCTCACGCCAGGCTACTACCAACTCGGCTACCTGATGTCTTCGAACATCAGAACCCTACATGGCAAAAATATTTTCGATGAAGTACTGACCGACATCCGAAAACGCCCCCTTCGTCCCTATCCCTTTTCGAACAGCTTGAAAAAACTCACCGGCAAAGGAAGTCATCAATGGTTTAAAGAAACCACCTTGCTACTGAAAAAAAAATGGACGGAACAGCAAAACGCATCATCCACAAAAAACTACAGCTCGTTAACCCGGACAGCCCATTATGCCACCAGTTATTTTTTACCTGTAAAATTAAGTGGCAACCGCATATTAACTTTAAAGCAAAGTAAGGCAGAGGTTCCTCACCTGACCATCATCGACAGTAACCACAGGGAGAGCCGGCTACTAAACATCGGCTATCAGGAACAGCCCTGGTTCAGCTACGCTAGGGGACTGGTGGTATGGGATGAGGTAAGATACGATCCGCGTTACCGGCAGCGTAGCTACAGCGTCATCTGCAGTTATGACCTGAACACCAAAAAAATAAAAAAGTTAAGTTCCCGAAGCAGGCTTTTCTCCCCTTCGCTATCCGGTGACGGAAAAAAAATAATCGCCGTAAAGTTCGATCTGGGTAACCATTGCAACCTTGCGGAACTCGATGCACGGACGGGAAAGCTGCTATATACGTATCCGAACCCTCAAAACCAGATCCTGCAAACGCCTGCATTCGATGAAAGCGGAAACAAAGTGGCCTATATTGGGGTAAGCGAAAAAGGCAAGGCGCTGTACACTGTTGACAGAACCGGAAAAACCGAGCAGCTCATCGCCCCGACGCAACAGCAGCTGACAAGACCAGTCTTCATTAATCAGCAGATCGCATTTAACGCCCATTACAACGGAATTGACAACATTTACAGTATAGACGTCATATCGAAAAAGATAAGCGCTCTGAGCGACGCAAAATACGGCGCATTTAATCCTTCTTTCCCAAAGGGTTCCTCAACCATTCTTTTCAATAATTTCAGGCAGACTGGCTATGACATTGCTGAAACTCCGCTTATGCCATTACAGCCTGAAAAAAATAACTTTGTCTATTTTGGGGCTGCTGCTGAAACACAAGAGCATACCGGAAACGTATTCGATAAGATTCCTGACAGCACCTATACTTCCAAACCTTACACGGCGCTTGGAAACCTCATCAATATCCATTCGATCATTCCCTCGATCCAGGATGAATATCAGGGCGGCTTACAGATCGTATCCGATAATTTACTCAACACCTTCAGTGCATTTGCAGGTGCAGAATACTACCGGGATCTGCAAGCATTTGAATACAATGCCGGATTTGTACTCAAAAGTTTTTACCCGGTGATCAGCGCCACTTACCGTAACCGCCCGAGAAGAACATTTTACAGCAGCAATAAGGGCATTATGCAGGGCGACTGGAGGAGATCGGAAGAGCGTCGTGTAGGGAAAGAGTG
>CAMLDJ010000227.1 GCA_946478755.1 uncultured Pedobacter sp.
CGAAGGTGGTATGCCTCAGGGTGGTATCAGTCCTTTTTCTCCACTTGTATTTGAGGTTGAGTTAACAGATATAAAAAAACCAGCTGCAGCGCCGGCTGGTGTTCCGGGAGCAACAATTTCCCCGGTTACCCCGGCTCCGGCAACAACAAGATAAGGGGTGTGATCCGCTAATGGCGGCAGACACCAGGATGCAAACCCGGTCTGTACAAACAGACCGGGTTTTTTATTTGTTTAGCTCCATTGGTTTTTATTAACTTCGCCAATGCTTTTAACCGATACCCATACCCATCTGTATTATGAAATGGATGAGGAGAAACTTGAACAACTGATGCAGCGCTGCTTTGACCATCAAATTCAGCGATTGTTTCTGCCTAATGTTGATGTTGCCTCTATAGCAAAGATCGATGGCCTGGTGAAGAAATATCCTGAGAATTGTTTTGCTATGGCAGGATTGCACCCTTGCGATGTGAAGGAAAATTACGAGGAAGTGCTGGATGAGATTTGTGAAAGTATTGCCGATCGTAACATTTATGCGATTGGGGAGATCGGGATAGATTTATATTGGGACAAGAGCACGCTTACTTATCAGCAAGCTGCGTTTCGTGAGCAGATCAAATGGGCCAAAGATATGGATCTGCCTATTGTAGTTCATTGCCGGGACGCTTTTGACGAAGTTTTTGAAGTGCTGGAATCAGAAAAAGGCGACGATTTAAAAGGGATTCTACACTGTTTTACCGGAAATCTTGAACAAGCCAGAAGGGCCATTGATCTGGGCTTTTACCTGGGTATAGGTGGGGTGGTGACTTACAAAAAAGCCGGATTGGATGAGGTTTTAAAGCATATCCCATTGAAAAATCTGGTGTTGGAGACAGATTCCCCTTACCTGGCACCGGTGCCGTTCAGAGGTAAGCCAAATGAAAGCAGTTACCTGGTATACATCGCCCAAAAGCTAGCGGAGCTATATGAAACCAGCGTTGAAGAAATAGCTGCGGTGACCACTGACAATTCTGTCAGTATTTTTAAGATCTGATCATGACCAAAATACTCATCATATACACGGGCGGAACAATAGGAATGGTAAATGATACCGATACCGGTACGCTGGTCCCCTTTAATTTTAAGCAGATCCGTCAGAACGTGCCGGAACTGGCAAGGTTGAACTATGAGCTTGAGGTTCATTCTTTTGATCCGATAATGGATTCATCGAATATGCATCCCGATATTTGGGCAGAGCTGGCGAAGCTGGTCTTTACCAGGTACGATGAGTTTGATGGATTTGTGATCCTCCATGGTTCCGATACCATGGCCTATACGGCTTCGGCATTGAGCTTTATGTTGCAAAACCTGAGCAAGCCGGTCATATTAACCGGTTCGCAGCTGCCTATTGGCCAGATCAGGACCGATGCAAAGGAAAATCTGATTACCGCACTGGAGATTGCGGCGACGAAAGAAAATGGAAAGGCCAAAATCCCTGAAGTTTGTATTTATTTTGATTCGCAGCTGTTTCGTGGCAACCGGTCTATTAAATATAACTCGGAGAAGTTTGAGGCCTTCCGCTCGCCAAACTATCCCATCCTCGCTGAAGCAGGTGTCCATTTGACTTTTTTCAACAATTACATCTTACCTCAGCCAGAAAAACAGCTGCAGGTATTACTGGACTTTAATGCGAACATAGGGGTGTTGAAGATGTATCCGGGTATTTCGCAGCAGGCCGTAATGGCGATCACCCATTCGCCCGTGGATGCGATCGTACTGGAAACGTTTGGTTCTGGAAATACAACTACTGCTCCCTGGTTCATCAACTGCTTACAGGAAGCGATACATAGCGGTAAGATCATCGTCGACATTTCTCAGTGTCAGCGCGGTTCGGTGGAGCTGGGAAAATATGAGACCAGCAAGCAACTGCAGCAAATGGGTGTTGTAAGTGGTTATGATATGACCTTTGAGGCAACGATTACTAAGTTGATGTACCTGATGGCGCAAGGTCACAGCTACGAGGAGGTGGTTAAACTGATGGAGCAGTCGCTTCGGGGCGAGTTAACCGTGTAAAATAAAATAGCGGCGCGTGTTTTTTTGCGCGGGGTTTAGGATTTAATGGTATTAAAAGATGGCAATGAAGATAGAGCAGATTTATACGGGATGTTTGGCGGAAGCTGCATATTATATAGAAAGTAAGGGGGAAGCTGCGATCATCGATCCCTTACGCGAGGTAGGACCCTATCTTAAGAAGGCAGAAAAAGATAAGGCTGTAATCAAATATATTTTTGAAACGCATTTTCACGCAGATTTTGTTTCAGGTCATGTTGATCTGGCGGAGAAGTCGGGTGCTGAAATTGTATATGGCCCTACGGCGGATACGGCTTTCAGATCGCATATTGCCCGTGATGGCGAGCAGTTTAAAATAGGTGAGCTCACCATAACGGCATTACATACACCTGGGCATACACCTGAATCAACTACTTACCTGCTGACGGATCCTTATGGCAAGCCTTATTGCATTTTTACCGGCGATACTTTGTTTATCGGTGACGTAGGCAGGCCGGATCTGGCCCAGCAGGGAGACCTGACAGAAGAAGACATGGCCGGAACGCTATATGATTCTCTGCAAAATAAAATATTAACACTCCCCGATGATGTGCTGGTCTATCCTGCCCACGGCGCGGGCTCTGCCTGTGGCAAAAACATGAGCAAAGAGACATTTGATACTTTAGGTCATCAGAAAGAAGTAAATTATGCACTTAAAGCAGGGTCAAAAGCGCAGTTTATCAAAGAGGTTACCAGGGGGATTTTACCGCCACCGCAATATTTCGCTAAAAACGCTGCCATGAACAAATATGGCTATGAGCGCTTTGACGACGTTTATGAAAAGGGGCTGAAGCCTTTGGCGCCTGAGGAATTTGAGGCAATGGCAAACTTAACCGGGGCATTGCTGCTGGATACGCGGGATCCGGAGATGTTTTCAATGGGCTTTGTTCCGTCTTCGGTCAATATCGGTTTGAACGGGCAGTTTGCGCCCTGGGTAGGCGCCTTAATTACGGATCTGAAACAGCCCTTATTGCTGATTACCGAAAAAGGCACAGAGGAGGAGGCAATTACACGTTTGGCCAGGGTAGGATACGATAATACGATTGGTTACCTGTCGGGTGGCATTACTGCATGGCGCGAGTCGGCTAGGGAGCTTGATGTCATCAGATCTGTAACGGCAGAAGAATTTGAGCAGGTGGCCGATCAGGATCCATCCATTAAAGTTCTTGACGTAAGAAAGCCCGGGGAATACGAGTCCGAACACCTGGAAATGACCATGACACGACCCTTGGATTATATCAATGACTGGACCGGGGAAATTGATCATAATGATACCTATTATATTCATTGTGCAGGTGGCTACCGGTCTATGGTGGCAGCTTCGATTCTTAAAGCAAGGGGCGTTGAGCAGGTGGTAAATATTGCAGGTGGCTATAGTGCAATTAAAAATACAAGGCTGAAACGGACTCATTTTTCCTGTCCTTCCAAGGCCATGAAAGCTTAGTCTTCATTTTGACTTTAAACTCTTTCTATGAAGGCTATGCTTTATAGATATTTTATTTATGTTTGCACACCTAATTTTTTAACCTGAATGCCAGGAATAAATCAGATAAAACTACCCATAGCTGCAGACATAGCTGCCTTTGAAGAAAAGTTCAAAGCTTCGATGCACAGTGATGCGCCACTGCTTGACCGGATAACCCACTATATTGTGAAGCGCAAGGGCAAGCAGATCCGGCCAATGTTCGTTTTTTTTGCGGCGAAACTTTGTGGCGGAATTATAGAATCTACCCATAGGGGTGCAGCATTAGTAGAATTGTTGCATACCGCCACGCTTGTTCATGATGATGTGGTAGACAATGCCTATGAGCGCAGGGGCTTTTTCTCTATTAATGCTTTATGGAAAAATAAGATAGCGGTTCTGGTGGGCGATTATCTGCTGGCTAAGGGTTTGCTGCTTTCTGTAAATCATTCAGAATTCCGGTTATTGCAGATTGTTTCTGAAGCGGTGAAACAGATGAGTGAGGGGGAGCTGCTACAGATAGAAAAGGTAAGAAGGATGGACATCAGCGAAGCACTTTATTTTGATGTGATCAGGCAAAAAACTGCTTCATTAATTGCTTCTTGTTGTGCCTGTGGGGCTGCTTCGGCAGGCGCTGATGAGGAAACCATAGAAAAGATGCGTCTTTTTGGTGAAAAGGTGGGGATTGCATTCCAGATCAAGGATGATACCTTTGATTTTGGAACGGATGATGTAGGCAAGCCTTTGGGTATTGATATTAAAGAAAAGAAAGTTACACTTCCCTTGATCTATGCCCTGAACCGGGCTGGAAAGGCTGAAAAGAAAAGGATCATCAACCTGGTAAAGAACCATCAGGATGAGCCTGATAAGATCCGGGAGATCATTGATTTTGTGAATGCACAGCAAGGTGTGCATTATGCGAATGAGAAAATGATCCAATATCAGCAGGAAGCTTTTGATATTCTGCACAGTTTTGAACCTGGTGATGCCAGGACTGGGCTGGAGCAATTGGTCCGCTATACTACTGAACGTAAAAAATAGCGAAAGACAATGAAGACCATTCCGCCATGGGAACGATCTTCAAAGCTAATTTTAGGTTTCCATGCTTTATGCGATGGCCGGGTCAATTTTATTCCGGTTAATCTTAACCGAAAAATACATCAGGCAGGCTATTGTAATGAATAAGCCGATGCTTCCAAACAATAAGGCCAGATCCTGAAGCTGAATAATGACATAAATGAATGCATAAAAGATGGTCAGTATAGCAGCAAAGCTCCGTGCAGCCTTCCTGTTTTTAAGAAATGCAGAGATGAAGAAGCTTATCAGGGTAATAGTGGCTAATGAAGCGATCAGATAGGCTATGGCAAAACCCACCTGTTCTGTAAAGGATAGCAGTAAACAATAATAAATGATCATAGCAGCGCCAATCAATACGTATTGCAGCAAATTAACTCTTGTTTTATTGAGCAATTCAATAAAGAACAGCGATACAAAGCTTAACAGGATAATGAGAATTGCGTATTTCGCTGAGCGCATGGTTTTCTGATATTGATCTACCGGCAAAAGAAATTTTACACCAAAGGTTGCCTTTGCTTTGTTCTGCTGTGCCAGAGTTGCATTATGATCCTGCCATTGCTGCGGAAATGGCCTGTTGAAATTGGACATTTTCCAACTGCCTGTAAATCCCTCTTTTGATATGGTCCGTTTTTCCGGCAGATAATTTCCATCGAAACTAGGGTTGTTCCAGTTCCCTTTTACATCCACGCGGGTGTTTTTGCCCAAATGCATAAAATTCAGTTCGCCGCTGCCCCTAAGGTCGATGTCGTAGTTAAAAGTAATTGCCGTGTTTTTAGTGTTGCTTAGGTTAAGTTGAATGCCCAGGCTGTTACTAAACAAGTTGTCTGTAGCAAAATCAGGCTCCGCCTCGTAATTTTCACCTTCTATTTTAATTGCGGGGTTATTTATCAAGCCTTTAAAATCACTTACTCCGCAGATGATCTTCACCTTATCCCATTGTATTCTGTCTGGATCGATCCCTGATTTTTTTAGCTCAAGATTGCTGAATTTGCCTTCTACTTTCACATTTGTATGGTAAACTACAGCATCAAAGATTCCACGGTGCAGAATTTCAGGGCTGATCTGGCTGCTAATGTGAAGGTCCTCAGGTAAAAGATAAATGGTAGTCAACGTTTTTTTCTCCTTATCTTTTATATAAGGCAGTTGTATAACGGGGCTTTCAATTAACTGGCTACCTGACCATTTTTCTGCGATTTCTGTTGTGGCCTCATCCTGCCGTTGCTGCCGTTCAGAGATTAGCATTTGGATCCAGGATGAAGGTAGGATTAAGAGCAGAGTGAGGAATCCAATTAAAAAGAGCTTGGCGGCAACGGATTCCTGGATCTGTGTTAAGAAGGGCTTTTGCGGAGGTGTTTGAAATGTTTCCATGTTTTGTTTGTTTTAAAAGTACTTTGTGTTTCAAAGTAACGAGATAAAAAAAATTACAATTTTTGTTCTTTGATTAAATTTTCTAAGGCCTGGAGGTGCTTTTTAAAAGCTGCCCGTCCATTTTCTGATGCTGCATAGGTGGTATTCGGTTTTTTGCCAAGAAAGGATTTATAGATGATGATATATGCTTCTTTTTCGAGCGCTTTTAAATGAGAGGCGAGGTTGCCATCGGTCACGTCCAGTAATTCCTTTAGGGAATTAAAGTCATAATTCTCATTGGCAACCAGTACGCTCATGATTTGTAGGCGGATCCGGTTTTCAAATGCTTTATCGAAATGCTTTAATGTTGATTTCACCGGTCGTATTTAAAGTGCATAATTGAACCATAAACGATATGTAACACGCCGAAGCCTATAGTCCAGAAAACAATGCCATAGCCTGGCAGAAGCGTCGCAAAAAGACCCAGAAGAATTTCCAGTACCCCAAGCCATTTAACATCGGTATAAGTATAATGGCTGGCAGCCACTAAGGATAGTCCGTAAAAGATGAGACTTGCGGGTGCAATTATGCCATAATAACCTCTAAATAAGAGGATGAGTATGAACAAGCCTCCCGTGAAGAGTGGGATAGCCATACTGATCAGGAGATTTTTGCTTGCCGGATTCCATACATTTTGATTTTTCCTGGCGGCTTTGCGCAGGGTAAGCCATATTCCTGTTGCCAGGGATAGCAGCAAGACGAGCGTGGCGATATAAAATAATCTCCAGATGATCTCCGGTTCATTTATGTAGTTATTTCTGTACTGCAGACCGCTGGAAGGGCCGTACACCATATAGTAGCCTAAACCTGCACCAATGAGTGCGTAAATCCCTGCCATAATTCCAGACAGACCACTTAGTGATATGAATTTAGCAGAACGTTCCATCAGGTTCCTGATAGAATTGAGTTCGGTATAGATTTCTTTCTCTTCCATAAAAGTACTTTGTAGTTCAAAGTAAAGTATTAAACTTTATATCTGCAAGAGCAGATGCAAGAAAAATTTAAATGATGGAAAGCTTGATGCCTAAACTTTGCAGGCCTTTCTTCGTTTGTTCAGAAATGCCACTGTCTGTAATGATGTGATCTACCTCTTCTATGCCACATATTCTTCCGAAGCCACGTTTTCCGAATTTTGTAGAATCGGCAAGAACGATAATTTTCTGTGAGGATTCAATCATTTGCCGGTTTAGATGCGCTTCTGAGGCATTGGTAGTAGTTAGCCCAAATTCAAGGTCAATTCCATCTACGCCCAGGTATAGTTTGCTGCAGAAAACGTTTCCCAAAACATTGTCAGAATATGGGCCGGCTACTGAGGAAGAGCTTTTTCTCAATAAGCCTCCAAGCTGAATGATCTCTACGTCATGATGGTGTAGCAGCTCCAGGGCTACATTCAAAGCTGAGGTAATCACTGTGAGGTTGCCTTTTGGCTTAATACAGCGGGCCATTGCCAGTACGGTTGTTCCTGAGGCAATAATGATGGAGTCATTGTCTTCGATAAGATCGGCCGCCAGCGCACCAATTCTCATTTTTTCGGCGGATTGTAAATGTTCCTTTTCATTCACCGGTTTATCTACGGTATAAGGATTATTTAAGGTGGCCCCGCCGTGGGTCCTGTAAAGGAGGTTTTTATCTTCGAGTAGTTTCAGGTCCTTCCGTATTGTAACAGATGAAACGTCTAGTTTCTTGCAGAGCGACTGCACATCGATTGAGCCCTCGGTTTGAACTTTATTTAAAATATACTGATGTCTTTCTGCTATGTTAATCATTTATGAATAAGTAAGGAACAGTAATATAAACATATTTTTTAATTTCAAGGTTAACTGCCCAACAAACTTAAGTTTAAAAAATAAATTTGCCAATTTGTTTTTTATAATAAAAATCTTTGTTTAGTTTCGTTTTGTTATATTTACATCGTAAACGAAAGTTTACGAAATACTAGCATTTGAAATTGAAAATAAACGAAATGGTATTTAGTCGCGAATCATTCATTAAGCAGATAGAGGAACAGGAAAATTGGGATGTCATTATTATAGGTGGCGGTGCGACGGGTTTAGGGACGGCTGTTGATGCTGCGAGCAGAGGGTATAAAACTTTACTGCTGGAACAGTCAGATTTTGCAAAGGGCACTTCGAGCAGGAGTACCAAGCTGGTACACGGTGGTGTCCGGTACCTGGCGCAGGGTGATGTGTCACTGGTGTATGAGGCTTTGCACGAACGTGGTCTGCTGCTGAAAAATGCTCCGCATTTGGTTAAAGATCAGGAGTTCATTATTCCGGTGTATTCCTGGTTCTCGAAATACAAATATCTGATCGGTTTAAAATTATATGACCTGCTGGCTGGGAAAAGTGGTTTCAAAAAATCTGTGTTCCTTTCTGCGGCTAAAGTGCTCAAAGCGATTCCAGGATTAAAGCCGGATGGACTGATTGGTGGAGTGAGCTACAGCGATGGACAGTTTGATGATGCGAGATTGGCCCTGAATCTGGCGCAAACCGCGGCGGAGTATGGAGGTGTTTTATTAAACTATACCAAGGTTATCGGGTTAACGAAAGAGAACGGGAACGTGACTGGCCTGAGTTTTACAGACCTGGAAACAAGTAAAAACTATACGCTAAATTCGAAAGTAGTGATCAATGCAACGGGAGTTTTTGTAGATGAGATCTTAAAAATGGATATTCCTTCTGGAAGGGCAATTGTACGTCCAAGTCAGGGTGCTCACATTGTGCTTGATCCTTCTTTTTTAAATGGGAGCAGTGCATTGATGATCCCGAAGACGCCGGATGGTCGGGTGCTTTTTGCTGTGCCGTGGCATGGAAAGGTGTTGGTGGGCACAACGGATACGCCTTTAAACGAGCATAGCCTGGAGCCGAAACCT
>CAMLDJ010000228.1 GCA_946478755.1 uncultured Pedobacter sp.
CACGATCTAAATCAAAAATAAACGTAAAAAAGACGCTTATAAAAGATTGCTTTCTCCTATTTAGCTTAACATCTTGTAATAAAATAGGAAAACGAAGAATTTACCCCCTAATTTATATTAGATTACCCCTCACTACAAGCACATTTTTTATGGTTAATTTGTTTCAACCAAGTATAAAAATCTGGTAAACTACCAGAAGTATCTTTTACAATTCTTTTAATCGTTACCGCTGTTTGGGCAGCAGCAGTAAGGAATGGGCAGGTGATTACGGGATAAACCAAAAGCCTTGTAAACCAGGTCGTTTTAAAAGGCTAAACCTTTTTAAAACAAGGTGATTACTATATTTTTATTGATCATAAAAAGAGGGGCTCACCTATAATGAGTAGCATATGTCCTCTTTAAAATAACCAAACGAACATGTTCATATGCCTGTTCATTCATTCTTACCTAATTTTATGAAAACAAAATCTTTTACTTTACCCTCAGCCGGCATATTGATGCTCGGATTTGTTTTATTTTTTGGCAGTTGCAGAAAAAACGATCTTCCGGATCCAGACAGCGCGGATCAGCTTTCGGTGAAGACAAAACTGAGCGCAATACCGCCAAACGAAACCCCACTGTCTATAACCAATGGCACCTTTTATATCGTGAACCGCAAAAGCGGAAAAACACTTGATGTGGGCGGTTTTCAGACTGCTGACGGCTCGAATGTTTCCCAATATGGCGGTACAGGCGGAACAAATCAAAAATGGAACCTGACACTGCTTTCCGGTGGTTACTATTCAATTATTGGTGTGCATAGCTCCAAAGGACTTCAGGTAGACCAAGCGGGAACAGCTGATGGGGATAATGTGAATATATCTACCTATTCGGGCACTACAAACCAGCAATGGCAATTTACCTCATTGGGCAACGGGTATTACCGCATTATTAACCGAAACAGTGGTAAAGACCTTGAAGTTGCCAACCAGTCAATCGCTAATGGTGCCAATGTTGCGCAATGGACTTACAATGGCGGAGAAAACCAGCAATGGTCTTTGTTAACGGTCAATGCAGGCGGTCAACTGAATTGGGTGCTTAACAGTACAGGCGTACCTGCTGATGTACTTGCCCGAATTACCAGCGCCATGAATGATGCCTGTGCAAGATATAACGCTGGCGCCAATTGGCCTGCCCGCACACTTACCGTACAATATAACACAGGTGTGCCCACAGCCGATGGCAGTACAAACGGAAACATACGTTTTGGTGCAAATACCAGTTACCAGAATGTCCGTACGGCAATGCACGAAATTGCCCATACCTATGGCGTTGGCCTAAGCAGCGGATGGACTTCAAATACTAGTACGGGCGACTTCTTAGGCGCAAACACAGTTGCACTTGTTAAAATTTTTGATGGCACTAGTGGTGTAATACACACCGGAGGCGGACATTTTTGGCCTTACGGTTTAAACTATGACAATGAATGGAGTGAAACAAATGCCTTTAGACATGTAAAATTAGTTTTTGCAATGCGATCGGACGGGATGTAGAGAAGCAGATCTGTAGCTGCTATTGAATTAAAGAGGGGGTATCATAAAAGCGATTTCACCTCAGATGCTGTCATGTTGTCCAAAGGACTCCTATGTAGAGCTTGTCGAAACACCTTAAAGAGTATTTAAACAGGTCCTTCGACAGGCTACCACTGACAGATTCAAAAGAAGGTCGTCATTGCAAGGAGGAACGACAAAGCAATCTTAATGCGCACGCTAGTAGCGATCGTTGTAAGATTGCTTCGTCGGCTGAAAAAGCCTTCTCGCAATGACGATTCCTCGCAGCTTACAATAGGATAAAGACCCCTTATGTCATTCATATTGATTTTTATAAAATAAATTACCCCTCACTGTGACAAAAATGTTAGATTCGTTAATACAACTTGGTTCACATCAACTCGGATGATAAAAAAGATTTGTTCTGTTTTAATTTAATGCTCCTTATCTTTATTGGCCTTCCTTTTTTCGGCCATATATTCGGAGGGCGCTATGTTATATTTTGCTTTAAATGACTTAGCAAAATAATTAGGAGCGCTAAAACCTACCATATAACATATCTCTGAAACTGTTTTATCACTTTTCTCTAATAATACAGCGGCTCTCTCCAGCTTAACAGACCGGATAAAATCAACAGGTGTTTTACCCATTACCTGCAAACACTTTCTATATAAAGATACTCTACTCATCCTCAGATGCTTACTTAAATCCTCAACAGACAACTCAGGCTTATCAAGATTTGCATCAATATAAGGCAATACTTCGTTGAGGAATTTAACATCGGTAGATTCGATTTCTATTTCCGGGGCCTGAATACTGATCTGTCTGGAATAAGTATTCTTAAATGTTTGATGAAGCGTGAGCAGATTCTTTATTTTTGAATGTAAGATTTCAAAATTAAAAGGCTTAGTCATGTAATCATTCGCTCCTGTTTCCAACCCTTTAAGCTGTTCTTCCTCAGCAGTTAAAGCTGTTAACAATATGATTGGGATATGTTTGGTCCGGTCATCCCCTTTCAGTTTTTTACATAATTCAGTGCCATTCATTTCAGGCATATTTATATCTGAAACAATAAGATGCGGATGCAAAGCAAGGGCCTTTTGCCAGCCTTCCTTACCATTCGAAGCCTCTACTATCTTATAAAAAGACCTTAAATTATCTTTAAGATAAAACCTAAAATCTTCATTATCTTCAATTAACAAAACAAGAGGCACATCTGTTGTGCGGGTATCTATCTCAGAATACTCACTTTCATCCTTTCTTTCATTGGAACATAATTGTTTTTCAGTGGTAACAAAGCTATCATAAGCATGTTCATTACTTTTTGTAAGTGATATGCTTATAATGGTATCATTTGATTCTGTATATGGTAATTCAGCATTTTCAAGATCCTTTTGCTCCTGCGCCGAAATTGAACTGGCAGCGAGGTTTAAGCGTACGGTAAAACAAGTTGCTAAACCTGGTTCACTTTCTACCAATATTTCACCTCCGTGCATTTTCACAAACTCTTTGGTGATGGACAAGCCAATTCCTGATCCCTGGTTAAGGATGGATGAGGATGTTTCATTTTGAAAAAAACGATCGAAGATCATTTCCTGCCTATCTTTTGGGATCCCGATTCCTGAATCTATCACTTTTATCTCCAATGAAACCCAGCCATCTTCTCCCTGATGCGGCAGCTTTTGTAATTCAACACTTATGGTTCCTGCCGATGGTGTAAATTTAAATGCGTTTGAAAGTAAATTGAACAATATCCGCTCAATCTTATCGTGATCAAACGATACATATAGATTTTCAATAGCACTTTTAAAAGCAAATTTTATCTGCTTGCGTTCTGCCAGATCATAAAAAGAGTCTGTTGCATCTTTAATAAAGGATACAATTTCGCCATCGCTCTTATGTAATTGCAATTCCTGCTCCTCCATTTTACGGAAATCGAGCAGCTGGTTTACCAGGTTTAACAAACGCTTTCCATTCCTTTTAATCATGGCCAACTGACCGTAACGTCCAGTCTCTTTGGTCTCCGTTAAAAGTTTATCCACAGGAGCGAGAATCAATGAGATAGGCGTCCTGAATTCATGGCTCAGGTTTGTTAAAAATTTAATTTTCAATAAATCTAGCTCACGCAATCTTTCAGCTTCTTTACGATCTTGTTGCCTTAATTGCACCGCTTGAATTCTTTCCTGTTCCTGTAATTGCCTGGCCTGGATCCTTTCCTGCTCTGAGGCAAATTCCTTCCTTAACTTTTTGATCCCTCTGTTCCGAATAAACAGGAGTGAAAAGCCAATAGCTAAAACATACAGTATATATGCCCATGTGGTGCGCCAGAAAGGAGGCAAAATGGTAATTTTCAAGTGCGACTCTGCCAGTGGTATTGGATCGTTTCCGTTAAAAGCTTTTACATGAAAGGTGTAATTTCCGGGATCAAGATTTGTAAAAGTGGCCTTACGCATTTCTGCAGGAACTGTAAGCCAATGCTTATCAAATCCTTCTAAATTGTATTTGTAAGTTATTTTGCTGTGATTAATATAATTGAGCAATGCAAATTCGAGTGAAAAAATGTTTTCTTTATAAGTAAAGGTTAAATTTTCAAGCGCTGTTATTGTTTTTGGCAAAATAATATGGCCGTTAATGCTTTCTCCAACCTGTATGTTATGGTTAAACATTTCTAAGCCCGTTATTACCAGCGTAGAGGGATACCGCCCCTTAGTGATTTGCCCCCCTCTGAAAATATTGAAGCCATTTGCCCCTCCGAAAATCAATTCACCGGCTTTTGTTTTGTACGCAGCATTCATATTAAATGTGGGCCCTTGCAATCCGTCGGCCTCATTGTATTTGCTGTATATAAATCTATAATTTCCTCCTTCAGCAACTACTGTAATCTTGTAAAGGCCTTTTTGCGAACTATACCAAATATGATGATTTTCATCTTCAAGCAAATCCAAAACAGCACTTTCGGGCAGCCCGACTTCCTCGCTTAAATTATTAAAGGTTTTTGTTGCAGGATTATATATACTTATACCCTCACGGGTACCTATCCACATCCACCCTCTGCCATCTTCGATAATGGAATGTACATTACCAGATACCAGGCTGTTCGGATCCTTACTGTTATTAATTAAATGGGTAAACTTAAAGGTTTTAGTATCCAGCATACTAACTCCACGGGTAGTACCAATCCAGATCCTTTTAAGTTTATCTTCATATAAACAATTAATGATATTAGAATTTAGTGTGTTTTTAACTGTCGAATTAAAGTGCCTAAAGGTTTTGGTATTCCGGTCAAACAGGTCCAATCCATTACTTAAAGTACCAACCCAGAGCCTGTTGGATGAATCTTCTAACAGGGCATAAATACGATTATCTGAAAGGCTGGAAGGATCTGTAGTATGTTTATAATGGGTAAATTTAGTCCCGTCAAAAGAATTAAGCCCGCCTAAATAGGTTCCAATCCACAAAATGCCCGAATGATCGATGTAAAGGCTCACAACAATATCGCTACTTAAAGAATTATTGTTGGCAGGATTATTACGATATGCTGTAATTTCACCTGTGCTTCTGTTTAAATACAGCAAACCAGTACCGTTTGTTCCAATCCACAAATTCCCCTTACTGTCTTCCGCAAATGAATTAACGTCTTTATATATCACGTTTTTCCCTGTTAAATACTCATTTCGCGGAAACTTAAAGATGCTTTTATGATAGTAACAGATCCCTTTTTTAAAGGTGCCAATCCAGATTATCCCGTTATTGTCTTTGTATAAGTCAACAATGCTGTTCTGCTTTAATCCCCTGGGGTCATCTTCTTTACTTAAAATATAACTTATTTTGTAGGTTAGCTTATTTAAGATATTAATTCCACCATGATCGGTCCCGATCCAGATATTTCCATCATCGCCCTCTATAATGGAACTTACATTATTGGAACTGAGGCCTGAATGATCTGGCTTCTTTCCAAAATAACGGAAAGTGTTACTTTTTTCATTAAGATAATACAAGCCGAAAGGGTTACTCATATTATAAATAAAAATATTGCCTCCAGAATCGTTGCTGAGGTGGAAATCGCTTAGCTGATCTCCAAAACGTTTGTTTATTGCAAAATATCTATTTGTTACCCGCTGTTCTTTTAGGTTAAACTTATCAAGAACACCATTGGTATAAATAACCCACAAATTACCTTTTTGGTCATCCAAAAAATAGCTTATTTCGTTAGCATACAAGGAGTTTACTATTCCATTTTTATGAGTATACCTTGTGGTTGTATTACTTTTCGCATCATAACAAAAAATGCCTTGATTTTCAAGGTGGAAATAGTACTTTCCCTTATTATTGGTTTGTATATCTTTAAGGTATCCGCCCGGAATTTTATATTTTTTAAGGTGCTTATCCTGAAATGGCTCAAATTTCTCTGTCAAAGGATTATAAATACTGAAACCGCTTCCAGATTTAATCCATAACTGTTTCTCCGGCCCTTCAAATATTTTGAGCACATAATCATCGGGGATACTGGTACTATCCTTTATATTATGTTTAAATACCCTGAATTCATGCCCATCGTAGCGGTTGAGGCCGGCTTGGGTTCCAAACCACATAAATCCTTTATGATCTTTATATATGGCTTTTACCTGATTATCCGATAAACCGTTAGCAATATCCAGATGAGAAAATTGGTACAAACCTTCTTGAGCAAAAAGAGAATTACACAGTAGGAATGTGCTGACTAAAATTAAAACCCGAAACATATATTTTTCTACTCAATACAGAAGCATCATCACCCGCAAATAATTAATCTAAAAACAAAATTTGGTTACAAAACGGCTGTTTAATATTGACATAACCAAGCTACGCTTATATTTTGATATTTTTTAATAAACACGAAAATTGTAGGTAATGAAATGCACAAAGGCACCTAAATCACTAACAATTAATGGTCTAATATTCCCTGATCGATGCGTAAACACCATAGGGTGTATGGCTTATGCCATAAAAAGGACGTAAGGTATAAATATGCTTACCATCCTTCAATTGGAAAGATGCAGAATCAATTATGGATAGGTTTGTTAATAATTGCTCAGGCTTGCCCCTCAATGCGAGTTCGGTATCAGTATCGAAAGCCAACAATGTACGCCCATAAAAAAAAGCAACTTTGTTCATGTCATCCTGCATGCGCTCAATTCTAAAGCGATAGTCGAATACCAATTTAATCTGATCCTTGTTTCTCCATACCCTATCCAGTCGCACAAAAGAATTGGGAGCAGCTGTTTGGGGTTGCAAGCTCCCATTCAAGTAGATCTTTAGTCCGTTTGCCCATGAGGGAACAAATAAGTTAACGGTTAACCGGATATCCTTTTCAGCTGAAAAAGAAAATAAAACCTCATTGTCCTTTGGAAAGTTACCGCTTTGGTTGAGGCAAAGCCTTTTTTCATTCCAATTGAGCTGAGAAGGGATATATTGATTGATCCAAAGGCTTGATGAATCCCTGAAATAAATATTAGCATTGAGACTTGCAAATGCTTCTATTGCCGTTCCATTACAGCAACGAAAATCATTATCCTTTAAAAAAGCCTTTGTTCTTGGTGAACCAAGGGGAAGGTGATAAACACAAGTTCCATTCTGGTCGTTCTGGGTAGGCAGTACTGCATTATAGAAAGCATTCATATAGGCATCGGCATACTTTGGTTTTCCTGTCCACGTGAACAGCTCCGCGGTAAGCTTTTGGGTATTATGGGTGACGCATGATTCAGCAATCTCTTTCGTCATCGTGTTGCTCAAGTGCCCTGGCAGCCCCCAGTGCTCTGCAGAGAGCGAAGTTGGTGTAGTTACATTTGGGCGCGGACCACTACTTGATCCATTGACATAAGTATGGTCATGCTCAAGAATGTTCCAAAAATTCACGACCGCATCATGGTATGCCCGCTCACCGGTGAGCATATACCGTTGAGCAAAGCCATTAACCAAAACCAAATGGGTATTGGCATGCAGGTCGCTAAGAATGTCATGATTTTGGGAAAGCGGCTGCAGAAACCAATCTCTGTCAAATAGCTTTGCAAGCTCAAAATGCATTGGATTCTTTGTAATCTTATATAACTTGTACAATATCTCGTTCATTGCCCCAGGTTCATTTTCGGGGTTTGCCGCTACGGTATAAAGCATTCTTTCAATGGTTTGATTATCAAGCTTTGACATCCTTAATTTTACGTATCCTGCCATACCATTAACGATCTCCAGTGCCTTTTGGTTCCCAGTGTGCGTGTAAACATCTAAAAGTCCCTGCATCACCTTATGATAAGTATAATAAGGAGCCCAGACTCCAGAAAATTTTGTCTCCAGTTTCTCAAAATCAGATTCGGGAAATGCGCTGAGATATCCCCTGCCGAGGGCTTGCTGGCATTTGGCAAGCTCAGTGACCATATATTCGAGCCTTTTGGAGAGAACGGGCTCATGATACCGTTCAATCAACATCGAGACAGCCGAAAGGTAGTGACCAACAAAATGACCACGTAAGCCGACATTGGGACTTTCCCAACCCTCCAATGCCTTTGCCGTAGATGGAAGTCTGGCATTTACCCTAAAATTATGAAGCAATCGATCGGCATCCAAAGAACTGATATAAGTTGTATTTAAGGCCTCCCTTTCAAGGATCCAAGATGCATTTAATTTTACGTCCTTTGCCTGGAAAGCGGTGAGCTTAGCCCTACTTTGGGCATTCCCAAACATGCAGTTTACCAAAAGCAAAAACAGGATGGTTAAAATTTTACCACTTAAATAGCTGTAGCCAGGAAAATTACGCCTACACAAATTATCCTTAAGCAGATAACCTAAAGTTCTGCCAGCCATCGTTTCTCCTAATATTTGGTTCATAAAAATTATTCGTATTCTATATTACAATTTTATGCATTAAGCAGCTAGTGCTATAAAAATATCTGCCATGTCTTTTCTGTTCGTTAAATTGCTTTCTGCCTTAAATAAACCTGCAACCAGAATTAACGAATGAATTTCCATTCATCAAACAAAAAACCCGCTCCATTAAACACAAAGTAGATATTCTCTACTCCTTTATCCATTTTCATGGCTATTTTCTTTGATAGCGTGGTCCATTCCTTCTCATCACATGTAAGGGAAACAAGAGGAGTACCTTTAAGATTATTTACATAAACATCAATTCTACCTTTCCCTTTCACCCTGGCTTCGAATTTGGCAGGGATCTGTTTACTAAAGTCGGCTCCCCTCACCATGATACATTGTTGATCTGCTTTTCCTTTGGCAACCATATTGCCCGGATTACCAGCAGCTTCGAACTGGACCTGCCCCGAAGTGCCTGCAGTGGTTTCTGCCTGCTGAAGAACGAATGGATTTAATGGGTTAAGTTGTG
>CAMLDJ010000229.1 GCA_946478755.1 uncultured Pedobacter sp.
CCAATAAGTTTTTATCACCATTTGCCCAGTCTGCCATCATGGTGCTGCTAAACTCACCGCTCATAATGTCATCCTGATGTTTCTGGAACAACGGGCGCATGATGTTTTTCAATTCTTCAGAAACTTCAAAAGCCTTAACTTTAGCTGGATTGCTTAACCTATCCATCATACCGCTAACACCACCGTGTTTAAGGGCCTCAGTAATCACTTCAACACCATATTGAACCAATTTAGAAGCGTAGCCTGCATCAATCCCTTTTTCAACCATTTTATCGAAAGAAAGGATTGAGCCTGTTTGTAATAAACCACACAAGATGGTTTGCTCACCCATTAAATCAGATTTTACTTCAGCAACAAAAGATGATCTTAACACACCGGCTCTATGACCGCCTGTTCCAACACAATAAGCTTTTGCCTGTGCCAGACCTTTTCCTTCAGGATCGTTCTCCGGGTGTACGGCAATTAAGGTAGGTACACCAAACCCTCTTACATATTCCGCTCTTACTTCACTTCCCGGGCATTTTGGTGCCACCATGATCACGGTAATGTCTTTACGGATCTGCATCCCTTCCTCAACAATATTAAATCCATGAGAATATAGTAAAGTAGCGCCTTGTTTCATCAAAGGCATCACTGCATTTACTACAGCGGTATGTTGTTTATCAGGAGTAAGGTTAATCACTACATCAGCAGATGGAATCAGTTCTTCGTAGGTGCCAACAGTAAAGTTGTTTTCTGTCGCATTTTTCCATGAGTCCCTTTTGCCTTCAATAGCTTCCTTACGTAAAGTGTAAGAAACATCTAAACCACTATCTCTCAAATTTAAGCCCTGATTTAAGCCCTGTGCGCCACAGCCTACAATTACCAGTTTTTTTCCTTTCAATACATTTACGCCATCCAGAAATTCAGCACTGTCCATGAAGTCGCAAACGCCCAATTGGTTTAGTTGTTCTCTAAGAGGTAAGGTGTTAAAGTAATTTGACATCTTTTTTATTGTTTATTTTTTAAGTTTCGTTTAATATTTATTTGTTATTGATCGCTTTTCTAATGGCTGAAGCAATTCCATAATGATAGGAATCGTGTATGGCAAAGAATTGGACCGCCTCAGCAGTGCTTGTAATATTTACTCCATAAGCAGTGGTAAAAGCGTTGTAGCTGGTAAATTTGTCATTGTCAAGGTCATGAACCAGCTGATCTATTGTACTTCGCATCCATTCTTTTATTGTATTTATTTCATCAGCCTCGACAAATTTTTCAGGTTTTGTACCTTTTCTGTAAGGCAAAATATATTGCTTGTCAACCAAAGGTTCAAGATCAGCTGCCAGATAACACAAGCCTTGCTGACTGGCTACGATATGTCCGAAGTTCCAGATCATATTGTTGTTAAAACCTGCCGGGATTGCATTCAGTTGCTCAGTGCTTGATGCCTCTATGAGCCAAATGAAGTTCTCGCGTGTTTGCCTGATTATATTTAAAAGGTATTCCATTTATCCTTAGGGTTACATGGTAAACACATTCTTTTCTTTATCGAGGAACTCGTTCTCAATTACCTCTTCTCCCGGTTCCCTGCGTTCAAATTCCCTTAGCTTCCTGTTAAAGCCTTCACTGTCTTTAATGATAGCCACTCTTGCGCTTCTTACAAACTCAATCAGTCCGTAAGGCTGCAATACCTCAATCAGCTTATCCGTTTCTTCCCGGTGCCCGGTCGTTTCAAAAACGGTATAATCCTTACGGATCACTACCGCCCTTGCGCCGTTTTCACGCAGTAGGCGCTCTACAGAAACCAGTTCAGCAATGGTATCAGTAGGAACTTTATACAAAGCCATTTCCTGCCAGATGATATCTTCGTTGGTATTGTAGTATACTTTCAATACTTCTACCTGTTTTTCAATCTGACGAGATAGTTTACGCACTACCTCTTCTGTTTCATGAATCAGGATATTGAAGCGGTGAATGTGCTCAATTTCAGAAGGGGAGGTATTCAGGCTTTCAATGTTTATCTTTCTTCTTGAAAAGATGATGGCGATACGGTTTAGTATGCCAATTCTATTTTCGGTATATACAGTAATTGTAAATTCCTGTTTTCCGGTTGTTTCTATTTCGTTGGAACTGCTCATGATCTAAATTATTTAAGTCTGATTTCGCTTACAGCCATACCCTGTGGTACCATTGGGAATACATTGTGTTCCTGTGCTACCATTACTTCTAACAGGAATGAGCCTGGATGATTCAGCATTTCTTCCAATGCGCCGGCAAGATCCTCACGTTCAGCGATTCTTTTTCCTGCGATGTAATAAGAATCCGCAAGCTTTACGAAATCAGGACTGGTGATGTTTACAAAAGAATAGCGTTTTTCGTGGAACAACTGTTGCCATTGGCGAACCATGCCCAGGAATCTATTGTTCAGGATCAGGATCTTCACATCAATGCCGCTCTGCATGATGGTACCCAATTCCTGTAAAGTCATCTGAAAACCGCCATCACCAATTACAGCGACCACTGTTTTGTCAGGCGTACCAAATTTAGCACCTATGGCAGCCGGAAGGCCAAAGCCCATTGTACCAAGTCCACCACTTGTAATGTTGCTCCTGGTGTGGTTAAACTTCGCGTAGCGACAAGCCACCATCTGATGCTGACCTACATCCGTTACAATTACGGCTTCTCCTTTAGTTAAAACATTCAATTGATGAATAACTTCGCCCATGGTCATTTCACCGCTTCCAGGATTTAACTCCTTGTCGATGAGCTGCTCTTTTTCCGTTTTATCAAAGGCCCTGAATTCAGCTAACCACTCGGTATGTTGTTTCTCTTCAATCAGCTCGGTCAACAGGGGCAAAGTTTCCTTACAGTCTCCCCAAACCGGAACATCAGCTTTAACGTTCTTGTCAATCTCTGCCGGGTCAATATCCAGGTGAACCACTTTTGCCTGCTTGGCATATTTATCCAGACGGCCTGTCACACGGTCGTCAAAGCGCATTCCAATGGCGATCAATACGTCGCAGGCATTGGTTTGTACGTTAGGACCGTAGTTACCATGCATACCCAGCATACCTACATTTAAAGGATGGTCTGTCGGAATTGCACCTGCACCCAGAATGGTCCATGCTGCCGGAATTCCGCTTTTTTCTATAAAGGCTTTAAATTCCTGTTCTGCACTGCCCAGCGAAACCCCTTGTCCAAATAAAACAAATGGCTTTTTCGCCGCATTGATCATTGCTGCTGCCTGCTCAATGTACGCTTTCCTTACAACAGGCTTAGGGCGGTAGCTGCGGATGTGTTCGCAGGGCGTATAACCTTCATAGTCGAACATTTGCAGCTGTGCATTCTTGGTAATGTCTATCAATACCGGACCTGGGCGGCCGCTGCGTGCAATATAAAATGCTTTCGCCAGCGCGGCAGGAATCTCGGAAGCTTCAGTGACCTGATAGTTCCATTTGGTAACAGGGGTGGTAATATTGATCACATCTGTTTCCTGGAAAGCGTCCGTTCCGAGCAGATGGGCAAATACCTGACCGGTGATACATACCATAGGGGTACTGTCAATCTGTGCATCTGCCAAACCGGTTACCAGGTTGGTTGCACCAGGTCCGCTTGTTGCAAATACGACCCCAACTTTCCCGGAGCTTCTTGCATAACCCTGAGCAGCGTGGGTTGCCCCTTGCTCATGGCGTACAAGTATATGTTTCAACTTTTCATTGTAATCGTATAGCGCATCATAAATAGGCATGATCGCACCACCAGGGTAACCAAAAACGGTATCGGTACCTTCAGCAATTAATCCTTCCAATAAAGCGACTGAACCCGAAACGTTTATCGTTTTCTTCGGCTCGGTTTGGGCGATTGCTTCCTCTTGTGCTGTATCCATTGTTTTATTTTTAGGTAATGAGTTTTAAATTTTGTTTAATCCGTATAGGCATCGGTAACGCAGCCTTCACTGGCGTCGCTTACTTGTTTAATGTATTTGTAAAGTACACCTTTGGTGATGGGCGGAGGCAACTGCGTCCAGACTGCTCTTCGGGTAGCCAGCTGCTCATCTGTCAGGTGAACGTTAATAGCGTTGTTTACTGCATCTATAGTGATGATGTCATCATCATGGACCAGTGCGATGTTTCCACCGTCCCATGCTTCAGGAGTGATGTGGCCTACCACAAAACCATGTGTTCCACCAGAAAAACGTCCATCTGTAATCAATGCTACCGATTTACCTAAACCTGCGCCAATAATTAATGAGGTAGGTTTCAGCATCTCAGGCATACCCGGTGCGCCTTTAGGTCCCACTTGTCTGATGACCACCACGTCGCCGCTTTTTACTCTTCCGCTCTGGATACCGGCCATCAGAGATTTCTCTCCGTCAAAAACGCGTGCCGGGCCTGTAAATTTCTCTCCTTCTTTACCGCTGATCTTCGCCACAGAACCTTTGGTTGCCAGGTTACCGTACAACATTTGCAGGTGACCGGTTTCTTTGATTGGATTTTCTATAGGGAAGATGATCTTCTGTGTATCAAAATCCAGATCCACCGCATCAGCCACATTCTCCGCAAGTGTTTTGCCGGTAACGGTGATACAATCACCATGAACCAATCCAACTTTTAACAGATATTTCAATACCGCAGGCACACCACCAATCTCATGCAGATCCTCCATTAAGTAATTTCCGCTTGGTTTTAAGTCGCCCAATACCGGAGTGTTGTCGCTCACACGCTGAAAATCTTCCAGTTTTAAATTCATGCCAACAGATTTAGCTATAGCAATTAAGTGCAAGACTGCGTTGGTAGAACCACCCAGTACCATCACCGTTACAATTGCATTATGGAATGCTTTTTCGGTCATGATATCAGAAGGAAGGATATTTTTTTCTAAAAGGATGCGGATATACTTTCCGGCATCTGTACATTCCTTCTTTTTCTCGTCACTTGTAGCGGGGTAGGAAGAGCTGTAAGGCAAACTCATACCGAGCGCCTCAATAGCAGAAGCCATGGTGTTTGCGGTATACATCCCACCACAGGCACCTGCACCTGGACAGGCGTTTTTAATTACGCCCTGGAAATCTTCTTCTTCCAGGTTGCCTGCCAGTTTTTGGCCTAAAGCTTCAAAAGCAGATACAATATTTAATGAGGCACCTTTATATTTTCCGGAGTGGATACTTCCACCATATACCATGATCGATGGACGGTTTAAACGGCCCATAGCCATGATCGATCCAGGCATGTTTTTATCGCAGCCGGGAACAGTGATCAGTCCGTCATAATACTGACCCCCACAAATGGTTTCGATAGAATCTGCGATGACATCCCTTGATACCAGGGAGTAACGCATGCCATCTGTACCATTAGACATCCCGTCACTTACGCCGATGGTGCCAAATGTTAAACCTACCATATCATTATTCCAGACACCTTCTTTTACAATTTGAGCAAGATCGTTTAAGTGCATGTTGCAGGTATTTCCATCATAACCCATGCTGGCAATACCGACCTGTGCTTTATCCATATCTGCTTTGGTCAATCCGATCCCATACAACATCGCCTGTGCAGCAGGTTGTGTCGGGTCTTGTGTAAAGGTTTTACTGTATCTGTTGATTTCTGGTGTTTGTGACATATTTAGTTTTGATGTGTTAGGCTTTATATGTTTTGTTTAATTATACTTTAGTCTTTGTTCCCTACTTTTTTAGCTTTGCGCTTAAATAATTACTTCGTAATTCTGTTTTTCTAAAACGAGGCTTTTATAAGTGCGTTGCAGGGTAGCGCCAAGCGTATCCACCCATCTCAGAGGGAATTTGTAATCGTCAACCGAGGCTATTCCGGCAATTTCAGAAGCTGTCCCGCAGAAGAACGCACTATCGGCATGCTTCAGATCGGCTACAGTTAAGTGCTTTTCTATGACTTCAATATCCAGAATATGACATAACTCTATGAGCGTGGCGCGGGTTATTCCAGGCAAAATATGACCGAGCGGAGGGGTAAACAATTTGCCGTTCTTTTCGATAAAGATATTGGCGCCCGGACCTTCCGCAATATGCTGATTCATATCGAGCAATAAGGCTTCATCAAAGCCCCTCTTCTTTGCTTCAGTTGTGGCCAGGATAGAGTTTACATAATTGCCGCTGATCTTAGCTTCTATAGGTGTTGATTTTGGGTTAGGCCTTTCATAACTTGAAATGCAAACCTTTAACTGCTCATGACCAAGGTAAGCTCCCCATTCCCAGGCACAGATCATGATAGATGGTTTTGTACCCCCTATCAGCGACATATTTGGTGCACAATAGATCAATGGACGGATATATGCGTTTTTTAGATTATTGATTTTCAATAATTTATAAGTCTGTTTGATCAGGTCTGTAACGTCCCATGGAAAAGGGATGTGTACCAGCTCAGCAGAATATTTCAGACGTTCAAAATGCTCTCTGGCTTTAAAAATTCTGGTGCCATTATGGGTATTGTATGCTCTTATTCCTTCAAATACAGCATAGCCATAATGTAATGACTGGCCGTATACATCGGCAGTCGTATCAGTTGCTTTTTGAAACTGGCCGTTTAAATAAAGCACTGTATTTGAGTTGAAATATTGCATTTGTTTATAGGTATGTTTTTATATGGTATTTGTTTCATTAAAAAAGCGCCACTTGTGGGGGGCGCTTGCATATATTTTTTGTTAAAAATTCATTTACAGCGCCTTCTCCTTCTGAAGAATCAGAAGAATGACTAGGTTAATAATGACACTAAATAATGCTGTAACTGAACGGTTCATCGTCTTGTTTATTTGTTATTGCTTTATAAATCCAATTTACTCGTTGCTAGTTAAACTATCAATAGCTGAGCAAAAATAATTGAAAAAAAATATAATTTCGTATTTTTATTAATTTTCAGTTCTTAATTCTGTATTGTACGGGTTTTTGGTATGTTAATTGGATGCTCCTATACCAAATATGATTTCGGTATTCGGTATGGTTGTTATGCCAGCATTGTAATTTTTGTCAAATTCTTCCTAAAACTGCCTAAGCCGTCAGAAAAGTTGATTAAAATCAACATTTTTTGTCGGGTATTTTTTTCTTCTTAGGCTAGGCTTATCCCCTCAAAACAAGACCTATAAAAAAAGCCCTTTGAAATTTCAAAGGGCTTCTCAATATGGTGATAAATATTAAGCAACCCCTTCGGCCAAAACAATAATTTTGTTTTTTAAGACCTCAACCACGCCACCTTTAATAATAAAGGTATTATCGCCGGTTTTGCTTTTAATAATTACGGGGCCATCTTCCAAAGTAGAAATAATAGGAGCGTGGTCTCTCAAAATCTGAAAAGAACCCATTGTTCCTGGTACAGTAACTGCCGTTACTTCGCCTTCAAAAACTTTCTTGTCTGGTGTTAATATTTCTAGTGTCATTCTTTTCGTAATTAGTATTTAGTAGTTAGCAGTCAGGCTGTTTCTACTTAACAAATTAATGAGTTAGTACTTAGGCTAGAGATATGATCTATATACTAAGTACTAGCTACTATATACTAGTTTGCTTCAGCTAATAATTTCTTACCTTTTTCAATAGCTTCTTCAATGCTACCTACAAGGTTAAATGCTGCTTCAGGGTATTCATCAACTTCACCATCCATGATCATGTTAAACCCTTTGATGGTATCTTTAATGTCAACCAATACACCTTTTAATCCAGTAAACTGTTCCGCAACATGGAAAGGCTGAGATAAGAAACGCTGAACACGACGTGCGCGCGATACAACCAGTTTATCTTCCTCAGATAACTCATCCATACCTAAAATGGCGATGATATCCTGAAGTTCTTTGTAACGTTGCAGTGTTTCTTTTACACGTTGTGCAGTATTATAGTGCTCATCACCTAAAACAGCAGGAGAAAGGATACGTGAAGTAGAATCCAATGGATCTACAGCCGGGTAAATACCTAACTCAGCAATTTTACGGGAAAGTACAGTTGTTGCATCTAAGTGAGCAAACGTTGTTGCCGGAGCCGGGTCAGTTAAATCATCCGCAGGTACATATACCGCTTGTACAGAGGTAATTGATCCGCGTTTGGTTGAAGTGATCCGCTCTTGCATTAAACCCATCTCAGTTGCCAGAGTTGGCTGGTAACCTACCGCTGAAGGCATACGACCCAATAGTGCCGATACCTCAGAACCTGCCTGAGTAAAACGGAAGATGTTGTCAACGAAGAAAAGGATGTCTTTTCCTGCGCCTTCACCTTCACCATCACGGAAATATTCAGCAACTGTTAGTCCTGATAAAGCCACACGTGCACGTGCACCAGGAGGCTCGTTCATCTGACCGAATACCAATGTTGCTTTAGATTCTTTTAATTTTTCAGTATCAACTGTTTTCAGATCCCATCCGCCTTTTTCCATGGAATGAAGGAAATCATCGCCATAGTTGATTACACCAGATTCGATAAACTCACGTAAAAGGTCATTCCCTTCACGAGTACGCTCACCCACACCGGCAAATACAGATAAACCAGCATATGCTTTTGCAATGTTGTTTACCAGCTCCATGATCAATACAGTTTTACCTACACCCGCACCACCAAACAAACCGATCTTACCACCTTTAGCATAAGGCTCTAATAAGTCGATTACTTTAATACCTGTAAAAAGTACTTCGGTTTCAGTTGACAGGTCTTCAAATCTTGGGGGAGCATTGTGAATCGGACGACCACCAGTTTTATCAACTGCATTGATCCCATCGATAGCTTCACCAACAACATTGAATAAGCGACCTTTAATCTGATCACCAACCGGCATTTTGATAGGAGCACCAGTGTCTACTGCTTTCATTCCACGAACCAAACCATCGGTCGAGTCCATTGCAATTGCACGTACGCGGTCTTCACCAAGATGTTGTTGAACTTCTA
>CAMLDJ010000230.1 GCA_946478755.1 uncultured Pedobacter sp.
AGTTTGGCACGGTAACTGAGATCCCTGATCAGCGCTTCCGGTTCTATGTAAACTTTTATAACCCCAAAATTCTGAAAAACCTTATTCCGGAGCTGACCACCTTTGCACCTTCCCGAATGGGTGGTCTATTGGATACCCGAAAGGACAGCCTGATGATTAACGCCGTTTTTCCGCAATTGGTTTATGGAAGTTACCGGATAGACAGCACACGGCTCAACATCAACAACAATGCCCAGAAGCTAAATTATAAGCTAACCATAAAAGGTTTACAGAGCACTTCATTGTCCTTCTTTAACAATGAGATAAGAGGTGCCGCAGTGAACAACAACCTGGACCTGAATGTATTTTTGAGGGACCGCAAGCGCAAAGATAAGTATGTTCTTGGCGGTCAGTTTCAATCCATCAATAA
The DNA here is from genome assembly GCA_946478755.1 of uncultured Pedobacter sp. The sequence continues at coordinate 410 of CAMLDJ010000230.1, forward strand.
GGATTTCAGGTTTAGTTTCGATCCGCAGAAAGTATTGTTAAATTATGAAAAGTGGGCAGTTGCACCAGAGAATTATTTGCAATTCGGAAAATCGGGTATTCTGGCCAATCAGTTTAACCTCAGCAATGGCGGACAATTGCTGAGCATCAACAGTGAAAGCAATACACCAAATGCACCGCTTAAAGTGGAATTTAAAGACTTCAGAATAGAAACATTGACCCGGTTCGCTGAGGCCGACAGTGCTATGGCAGGTGGAGCCATTAACGGAACCATAGCTGTAAAAGACTTGTCGGGGTCGCCAAAATTTGAAGCCAACCTCACTATTGATCAGCTCCGTTACCAAAAGGATATGCTTGGAACCTTACGCATTGCGGTAAATAACAATACAGAAAATGCCTATGAGACCAATATCGCCCTTTCCGGGGTACATGAATTAAGGGCAAATGGCTTTTACTACACCGCGCCTCAAAGCGCGCTGGACCTTACCTTAAACGTCGACAAGATCGATCTAAAGGAAATTGAAAGCCTGTCGATGGGCCAAATCAGAAAAGGTACCGGAACCGTTAGCGGACAATTATCCGTAAAAGGCACGCTTGATGCGCCTAAGGTCCTGGGCGACTTAAAGTTTAATCAGGCAGGTTTTAATATAGCCTATGTCAATTCATTTTTCAGGATGCCCAATGAAACCATCAGCTTCACGAATACAGGCATAAACTTCAATAATTTTACTATTCTGGACTCGCTGAATCAAAAAGCAGTAATTACCGGCGGAATTTTGACAACGGACTATACAGCTTTTAAGTTTAATATGGACATCCGTACCAATAATTTCAGAGCCTTGAATTCTACTGCCGAAGACAACGAGTTGATCTATGGCACGGTATACTTAACGAGTACCATTAAAGTGCGTGGCGACCTCAATCAGCCCAGTGTCGACATGAATGTCCGCGTGGAAGACAAAACAAAGTTCTTTTTTGCCATGCCACCGGATGACCCCTCGGTGATTGAGCAGGAAGGTATCGTCCAATATGTCGATTTTGACGCAGCACCTTTTGACGGAAGAAAAGCGCTTGACGCAACCGATTCTATCACTAAGGCGCCTATGAAAGGCTTTAATCTGAGTGCTACGATAAACATTGACGAAAACGCCGAATTGAATGTCGTAGTTGACCCAACTAATGGCGATGCCCTGAGAGTGAAAGGACAGGCTACACTGGCCGCTACGATGGACCCCAGCGGAAAAACCAGTCTGACCGGACGCTATGAAATTTCAGAAGGCAGCTATAATTTAACGGTCGGACCTGTGAAAAGATCGTTTAAATTGCAACAAGGCAGCAGCATTGTCTGGACAGGCGAGCCGACCGCAGCTAACGTAGACCTCACCGCCCTGTATGAGGTAAATGCAGCACCAATTGATTTACTGAATGAGCAGGACCTCGTGCAGGCCAAAACAAAGCTACCCTTCCAGGTTTATCTGATGATGACCGGGGAATTGATGAAACCAGTCATCAAGTTTAAATTAGATCTGCCTGAAAATGAACGCGGTGCTTTAAGCGGACAAGTGTATACAAAGTTGCAACAGGTAAACACCGATGAGGGGGAACTCAACAAACAAGTATTCGCGCTCCTTGTACTTGAACGTTTTATCGCAGACAATCCTTTTCAAAGTCTTGCGGGAGGCGGAACCAATGTATCCTCCATTGCACGCTCAAGCGTAAGTAAATTACTCACTGAACAACTGAACAATCTTTCTTCAAGCCTCGTTAAAGGGGTAGACATTAATTTCAACCTCAATTCATCAGAGGATTATTCTTCGGGTCAGATGGAACAGAAAACCGACCTCGAGATCGGCCTGTCGAAAAAATTATTAAGCGACCGGCTGATCGTCACTGTGGGCAGCTCTTTTGGCATTGAAGGACCGCAGCGACCGGGTCAGGATGCAACCGATATTGCAGGAAACGTGAATATTGAATACCTGCTTTCACGAGATGGCAGGTACAGGTTACGAGCGTATCGCCGGAACCAGAATGAAGGAGTGATAGAAGGACAGATCATTGAGACCGGACTGGGCTTTGCCTTGGTGGTCGACTACAATAAATTCAGGGAAGTATTCCAGAAATTCTCGAAGAAGAAAAGATTAAGACTAGAACAAAGGGCTAAAGATGAAACAACTAACTAGATCCGGCTTATTTATACTCGCCTGTTTAACCTGGGCAGGCTGTAGCACGACGAAAAGTCTTAAGCCAGGTCAGTACTTATACACCGGGGCAGACATAAAGATCAATCCGGATTCTTCGACAAGAATCGACAATCAGAAAGACGTCAGAGAAACCCTGGAAGGAAAAACCAGACCGAGGCCAAATAAATCCTTCCTTGGAATTAAATTCAAACTTGGTCTTTATAACCTCGCCGGCGAACCTAAAAAACCTAAAGGTGGGCTTCGCAACTGGCTGCGAAAACATGGTGAGCCGCCTGTCCTCTTAAGTGAAGTGAAGATCCCCTATAACAACGCTGTCTTGAAAAGCTACCTGATCAGCCAGGGCTACCTTCAATCAGAAGTTACCGGAGATACGATCATAAAGGGCAAGAAAGGTAAAGCAGTGTATACTGCCCAAACCGGAATCAGGTATAAAATAAACAGTGTGGCCTTTCCCAGGGATACATTGGGCATTGCTGGTATCATAAACCAGAAGAAAGAGGAGTCCCTGTTAAAGGCAGGCAATTTTTATGACCTCGATGTTTTTAAAAATGAACGTATCCGTATTGACAATGACCTGAAAGAAGAGGGGTACTTTTATTTCAGTCCTGACTATCTAATCCTTCAGGCAGACAGCACAATCGGCAAAAACCTTGTCGACATCAAACTAAAGGTAAAGGATATTGCTCCTGAGGCTGCACTGAAACCTTACACCATTAACAACATTAATATTTATCCTAACTACAGCCTGAGAAGGGATAGCATTTTGAGGAGGTCAACACCAGAAATTCGCAATGATTTCCGTATTTATGACACCAGGCACACATTTAAGCCTAAGCTGTTCGATCGGCTGGTCTTCTTTGAAAAGGGAGCACATTACAACAGGACAGACCATAACAAATCTTTGAACCGCATGGTAAATATTGGTGTTTTTCAGGCAGTGAAAGCAGAGTTTCTCCCCGCTGACAGTCTAAGCAGCCAGCTGAACCTAAATATATATTTAACCCCACTTAAGAAAAACTCCCTGACTTTCTCGGTTACGGGAACCAGCAAATCAAACAATTTTGTGGGTTCAGAATTAAAATTAACCCAAACAACCCGTAATCTATTCAGAGGGGCCGAACAACTGGATGTGAGCGCTAGCGGCGGTTTTGAAACACAGGTTAGCGGTGTGTCCAAAGGATTAAATTCCTATTCTTTTACGACCGAGGCAAAGTTGACTTTCCCGAGATTCCTCACTCCTTTCAAAGGTATAAACAGCACTAATAATTTTATCCCCAAAACCATTGCCTCACTTGCTTATCAGTTGTTGAGCCGGGGCTCTTTGTATAACCTGAACTCTTTTAAAACGGAATTTGGCTACAACTGGAAAGAGAACCAGTATAAGGAACATACCTTCAACCCCATCTCAGTTAACTATGTGACTTCCAAAGTGACAGATCCATTAGGTGAAGCGAATCTATACGCTCAAAACCCAGGTTTGCAAAAGAATCTCGAAAACCAATTTATCATTGGCAGCAACTATAGTTTCACCTATAGCGATCAGATGAACCAATCGCAAAGGAACAATATCTATTTCAACGGGGGCCTTGAAACAGGAGGAAATGTTTGGGGTATGTTTGCATCGAAAAATAATGAGGGAAAGAAATCCGTGCTTGGTATTCCCATAAACCAGTTTGTCCGCATTGAGGCCGATCTTAGGGATTATTTTAAAATCACTAAAAACGTGACCTGGGCCAGCCGTCTGAATCTGGGATATGGATATGCTTATGGCAACAGCAGTTCCATTCCATTTGTCCGCCAGTTCTTCGCAGGGGGCAGCAATGATATCAGGGCATTTGCAGCCCGTTCATTAGGCCCGGGAACCTATAATTACAGAGATCATTTACAACCGGGTCAGGATGGCAGTTATACGGACCAGAGCGGCGACATCAAAGCAATGCTAAATACAGAGCTCAGGTTCAAACTGGTGAGTATTCTGCATGGTGCTTTATTTGCTGATGCAGGAAACGTCTGGCTGAGGAAAGAAGATCTGGGTACACCTGCTGTTGGCGATAAGCCGGCAAGCGAGGGCCGTCCGGGTTCTGGATTTAATTTTAAAGACGCCTTAAAAGAAATAGCTGTGGGTACGGGTGTAGGACTTCGTGTAGATGCTACCATTTTTGTGATTCGCCTGGATGTCGCCTTCCCTATCCGTAAGCCATACTTGCCCGAAGGACAAAGATGGGTACTTGATCAGGTGGACTTCGGCGACAAAACATGGCGCAGAGAAAACATAATCTATAACATTGGAATAGGGTACCCTTTTTAAGTATGAAACTAATAAACAAGCTAAAACACTTCCTCATTGCAGTATTTCACCTTTTTGTAGCGGCCGGAAAAGGTTTTATGGAAGACAGGGTCATGAAACTAAGTGCAGCCCTGGCCTACTATACTATATTTTCACTGACCCCTCTGATCATCATTGTCATCTCTGCTGCCAGCTTGTTTTTGGGCGACAACATGGATCCTAATACCAAACTCTTTGGAGAGATCAGGGAATTGGTAGGCGCCGATGCAGCCAATCAACTCAGAAGTTTTGTTAACAATGCCAACTATTCGGGAAAAAGCACCTTAGGATTGATTATTGGCATCACTACGCTGTTTATTGGTGCAACTGCTATATTTATAGAGATACAGGACAGCATTAACCTTATCTGGAAAGTTAAAGCCGTACCGAAAAAGGGCTGGAAAAAACTGATTGCCAACAGGCTACTTTCTTTTTCACTGATCGCGTCACTCGGATTTTTACTTCTCGTATCCCTGGTAGTCAATAGCATCGTAGTGGGATTAGGAAATAAAATAGCAGCCTATATCCAGATAGCGGAAGTGTCTGAGTTCATGATGTTAGTCGTCACCAACGCCTTAACACTTACAGTGGTAACCAGCATTTTTGCGATTATATTTAAGGTCTTGCCGGATGTAACCTTAAAATGGAAACCTGCCATTATAGGTTCGTTGTTTACCGCCCTGTTATTTAGTTTAGGTAAATATTTAATTGGTATTTATATAGAGGTAGGAAATCCCGGATCAGCATTCGGTGCTGCGGGATCGATCATAGTCATATTGCTTTGGATCTATTATACGGCTATTATATTGTATTTTGGCGCCGAATTTACCCAGGCGTATGCAGAAAAATATGATCTGGGAATATCGCCCAGTAAATATGCCGTCCATACCAAAATCGTTGTGGTGCAAAAAAAAGTTGATGTCCTGCCTCCACAGCATCCTGAAGATACTAAAATAGACTAAACGTACATAGCAATCTTATCAATCAGTTCCTGTTCGAGAAAAGGCTTCAACACCAGATCGTTCATTCCGGCTTTTAAATAAGCTTCCCTGTCTTCCTGTAGTACATGTGCGGTTACACCCAGGATCGGAATGGTTGATTTGGCAAAATCTCCATTATACCTCACCTCATGTGTAAGTTCCACCCCGCCCATTATTGGCATCTGAATATCTGTAAGAATAAGATCGTAATTATTTTGTTTAAAGAGCTCCAGTGCCTCTTTACCATCGTAGGCACAATCCACGCCTATCTTCCATTTCTTTAATACGGTTTTAGCCAGTAATACATTCATCTTATTGTCATCGACCAATAAGATATGTTTTCCGGCAAGGTTTCCGACGACTGGTGTTACTTCTGTTTTAACAACCGGTTCTTCTTTTATTTTGGTGATCTCGTAAGGGATCTCAAAACTGAACACTGATCCTTTTCCAACAACACTGACCACATCAATTTTACCCCCCTGAAGCTCGACTATTTTTTTACAGATCGCCAGGCCTAAACCTGTCCCCTGTTTATTGGAGGAATATACCTGTGCAAATTCGTCAAAAATAAACTCCAGATCATCCGCCGCTATTCCTATGCCCGTGTCTTCAACATGTACCTTTAAAACAGCATTCTTTTTACTTTGAACGACAAGATTCACCTTCAATGTTACTCTTCCAACAGGTGTAAACTTAATGGCATTGGTCAGCAAATTCATGACCAGCTGTTTCAACCTTAAACGATCTCCCAATAAACAGGTCTCTTTTTCCAAAAATATTTTGTTCTCGAGTAACAGGTTTTTATTGACAGCCAGCACATTCATGCTATTGAACACTTCCATGATTTCATCATAAGGAAAGAAAGGCGTCTGTTCGAGATTTATTTTTCCAACTTCATATTTAGAAAAGTCGAGGATCTCATTCACAAGGGCCAGCAACATCTCCGATGAATTGCGGATAGCTTCCACCTGATCGGTCTGCTCCGGACTTAGGTTCCCCTTGCTAAGCTGCTCTGAAAAACCCACAACCGAATTGAGTGGAGTGCGTATTTCATGGCTCATGTTGGCCAGAAAGCGGCTTTTTGAATGGGAATCCTGTGAGGCACGCTTACCCAAGGCAATCAGCACCTTTTCATTCTTATAGAGTTTAATAATGTTATATAAAATGATAATGACAACAATAGCCAGTAGCGAAACATTGATCATGGTGATTGAGTCCAGCTCTTCAACTTCATCAATCAGCTGGCGTCCCAACAAGGCCTGGTTTTCAGTAATAAAACCCATCTCTTCCTTTTTAAATGTTTGCAATACGGAAATGATCTCGTTGACCAGCTTGCTGTTGAGCAGAAGGATGTTCTTTTCATCACGCTGTAATTTGTTTGCATTGGCATACAGCCGTTTATAATAATCTTCAATTTTTTTAAGCTGCTGTCTGTTGTAGCTCACTACATTCTGATTTACAACTATATTCTTCTGCGTTTTTATAATCGTTAGCGCAGTGTCTTCCCTGCTTCTTCCAGAAAATACATCTGCCAGGCGGCCGAAGAATTTTTTAGCCGGCCCGGGCTGGTGTCTGATCGTATCAAAACTGGTAATCGTTTTAAACTGCCTTTTAGCAACGGGCGGCTCAATTTTCGCTTCAGCCGATCTGTCAAGCAGGCCTAATTGCGAAAATCCGATTACCAGACTGTCCGTCAGCTTCCTCAGTTTTAAATAATTCTCTGTTTTTAGCCTCTTTTGTCTGATCAGCCTCGCAAAATCAGGTGTGGTGACCTCATCGTCAGTATTGATATTGAGTTCAGTTAAGAGGGATGAAACTTTCTGGATCTGCAAAGAGAATCTCTTGATATAGGCTCTATCTGCAGTAACAGCATATAAGCGGGCGTTATTTTCTGCCTGATAAAGCGTGTAGATGCAGCTGTCTACTTTAGCATAATCCTCCCTCAGTTCCATCAGCTCAGTAACGTTGCCTTTGAACGCATTCATTTTATGATACCTCAGGTATAATAAAAATGCAAGAAAGAATAAGATCAGTATTAAAAATACGATGAGGTAATAACGTATAGACGATCTTTTTGCGGCACTAAGAGGCATAAAAATTCTAATTGGCCACAGTTAAACTGCAGGACTTATTAAATTATTGCATCAAAAGGGATACGATCAGTATGCAAGTATAAATCAAAAATTTTATAAATCGCGTATCTATACGTTAAATATTAAGCTACATCCAAAGTATCTTCCACACTTGTTTCAGTAATCGGATCGGCAATTATTTCTTCTCCACTGACTTCGTCTTTTTCTATCCGCAGGTTTTTTATGATGTGTTGCTGCCTGTCTGGCGTATTTTTACCCATATAATATTCCAGCAGGTTTTTGATGGTCTGATCTTTAAGGATCACCGGATCAAGTCTGATATCCTTGCCGATAAACAAGCCAAACTCATCAGGCGAAATTTCTCCAAGACCTTTAAACCGGGTAATTTCAGGCTTATTTCCCAACTTCTCTATCGCCTTTTTACGTTCATCGTCACTATAACAGTAAATCGTTTCTTTTTTGTTGCGCACCCTGAACAACGGCGTCTGCAGAATATACACGTGTCCTGAACGGACCAGATCCGGAAAAAACTGCAGAAAGAAGGTCATCATCAGCAATCTGATGTGCATCCCATCCACGTCGGCATCGGTAGCGATCACAATATTATTGTAATGCAGGCCCTCCAGTCCATCTTCTATATTCAACGCATGCTGTAAAAGATTAAACTCTTCATTTTCATAAACCACTTTCTTAGTGAGTTCATAGCAATTTAAAGGCTTGCCTTTTAAACTGAATACAGCCTGACAATCCACATCCCTGGATTTGGTAATGGAACCCGA
>CAMLDJ010000231.1 GCA_946478755.1 uncultured Pedobacter sp.
TAACCAATAAACCCAACAACCAAATGTATGAATTTTTACGATCTATTTAGGTCTGGACAATCTGTTCAAAGGCCTAGTCAAATATTGCGTATTATGAAGTTGATTATCATCATCATGACTACACTATTAATGGAGGCAAGCGCTTCAGGATATGCCCAGAAAATAACTTTTTCTCAAAAGGGCAGTTCCGTTAAAACGGTGTTTAAAGAAATTACCAGACAAACCGGGTATCAGGTGATCTGTGACGGAGAGCTGATCAAGGCTGCGGGGCTGGCTGATGTCAGTTTTACAGAGGCTACCTTACAGGAGGTATTTGATGAGTTTTTTCCAAGAAAGGCTATCAAATGGACCATAGCCGATAAGACAGTCATCATCCGGAAAGACAGCAGCCAGGCAGTGAAGGTGCTGCCTGTAGTCGTTAAAAAAACAGATCAGGTAAACCAGTTGAGGGCGATTGCTAAAGAGATCAGGGGCACTGTCCGGGATACGGTTGGCCCTTTGCCAGGAGTATCAATAGCTGTAAAAGGTAAAACACAAATTGGAACCACAACTGATCTGAATGGTAAGTATATCCTGGATGTAGTTGACGAAAGTGCGGTAGTTGTGTTCAGTATGGTAGGTTTTGTTACACAGGAAATTCCTGTACGGGGGAAAAGCGTGATCAACGTAACACTTAAACCTTCCAATAACCAGCTGGAAGAAACCGTTATTGTTGCTTTTGGTAAACAGAAAAAGGAATCGGTTATCGGGTCCATCACGACCATTAACCCCGGTGAGCTAAAAGTGCCTTCTAGTAACCTTACCACTGCCCTTGCAGGACGTTTGGCTGGTGTTATTGCTTATCAGAGAAGCGGGGAGCCCGGAGCAGATAATGCAGAGTTCTTCATCAGGGGAGCAACTACTTTTGGTTACAAAAAGGATCCATTGATTCTGATTGATGGAATGGAGTATTCTACCCAGGATCTTGCCCAGCTTACCCTGGATGATATTGAAAGTTTCTCTATCCTAAAAGATGCGTCAGCAAATGCTCTGTATGGAGCAAGGGGAGCTAACGGGATTATCCTGATCACCACCAAACAAGGTAAAGAAGGGAAACCAAAAATTAATATACGTTATGAGAACTCCATCTCATCGGCAACAAGAAATGTAGAGCTTGCTGATCCGATTACTTATATGCGCCTGCACAATGAGGCATTTATTACCCGTCAGCCCAATGTGCCTACTCCGTACTCAAGAAGTAAAATTGACAACACCATAGCAGGAACCAATCCGGTTGTATTCCCGGCGGTAGACTGGCAGGATCAGTTGCTGAAAAATAGCACCATGAACCAGCGGGTCAATTTTAACCTGGGTGGGGGTGGTCAGGTGGCTACCTATTATGTTGCCGGAGCCTTAAACCAGGACAATGGTATCCTGAAAGTGGATAACCGCAATAATTTTAACAGTAATATCGACCTGAAAAAATATAACATCCGTTCTAATGTCGGCTTGAATGTGTCAAAATCTACCCATGTGGATATCCGTCTGAATGGAAACTTTGAAGATTACAATGGCCCGCTTGATGGCGGTCAGGGCATTTACCGTAAAATTATGCGGACCAGTCCCGTTCAGTTTCTGCCATATTATCCGGTTGTACCCGGCACCGGTGGCACCGCTAAACACATTATGTTTGGAAATCTGGAGCAGGGACAATACCTGAATCCCTATGCCGACATGGTGAAGGGCTATAAAGAATCGGCCAGGTCATTAATGTTGGCCCAGATAGAACTGAAGCAGGACCTGTCCTTTGTCACCCCTGGTTTGGCGGTTAACGCAATGGGCAATATTAACCGCGAATCCTTCTTTGACCTGCGGCGTCAATATGTTCCTTTCTGGTATTCTGCAGGCAGTTACGACAAGCTGACAGATGAATATAAATTGACCCCTTTAAATCCTGATTTTGGTACAGATTACCTGAGTTTTGAACCTGGTGACAAGAAAGTTTCGTCTGTGATGCACCTCCAATCAGCATTTACCTATAATAATACCATCAAACAAAAGCATGCTTTGGGGGCTACTTTGGTGTTATTGCTGGATTCCAAACTTGATGGCAATTCAGATCAATTGCAGGAATCGCTGGCTTCGCGTAACCTGGGTATTTCGGGGAGGGCAACTTATAGTTATGACAACCGTTATTTTGCTGAATTTAACTTTGGATATAACGGTTCTGAACGTTTTTATGAAACCGAGAGATTTGGGTTTTTCCCTTCTGCAGGTTTAGCCTGGCAGATATCTAACGAGAAGTTCTTCAAGCCTTATACAGATGTGATCAGTAAACTGAAGATCCGTGGAAATTATGGGTTGGTAGGTAATGATGCCATCGGCGGCAAAGATGAGCGGTTCTTCTATCTTTCGGAGGTAGAAATGAATGATGCAGCCAACGGGGCTACCTTTGGTAGTAATGGTGGATATTTCAGACCTGGTATTTCTGTTAGCCGCTATGAGAACAGAGATATAACCTGGGAAACTGCAGCGAATTCTACTTTTGGACTGGAGCTGGGCCTTTGGAATAAACTGGACATCATAGCTGAATATTTTACCGAGCACAGGTATAACATCTTGATGGAAAGAAGCTCGATTCCTAAAACCATGGGGTTGCAGGGAAATACACCTAAAGCAAACGTGGGTGAAGCCAATTCCAAATCCTACGAACTACAGCTAGATTATAACAGCACCGTTGGTAAACACCTGATTTTAGGTGTTCGCGGTAACTTTACTTATGCGAAAAACCGTTATAAAGCTTATGAAGAGCGTGCATATGACTATCCATGGATGTATAGGGTAGGCTATTCTACGTCACAAACCTGGGGTTATATTGCCGAACGTCTTTTTGTAGATGATGAGGAAGTAAGGAACTCCCCCGACCAACGGTTTGGGAATAATCTGACGATGGGTGGTGACATTAAATACAAGGATATTAATGGTGATGGCGTGATTAACGATAACGACCAGGTACCGATAGGTTTTCCGACAAGGCCGGAAATCGTATATGGCTTTGGTTTTTCCGCATCCTATAAGGGCTTCGATTTTAATGCTTTTCTTCAAGGTTCAGCACGTTCGTCTTTCTGGATAGATCCTGAAGCTACTGCTCCTTTCTTACAATATCGGTCGAATTCTAAAGACCTGCTTGGGTACAAGCTTCAAAATCAATTACTGGCTGCCTACGCAAACGACCACTGGTCTGAGCAAAACCGCAACCTGTATGCATTATGGCCACGTTTGACTTCTTATGAGGTGCAAAATGGCTCTGGTGGATCTTTATCCTCGAACAACACCCAATCAAGCACCTGGTTTATGCGCAATGGTTCCTTTCTTAGGATAAAACAAATTGAATTAGGGTATTCACTGCCTAAAAAATGGATACAAAAGGTCAAGGTTGACCGCCTACGGATTTATGCAACTGGAAGCAATTTGTTTGCCTTCAGTAAATTCAAATTATGGGATGTGGAAATGGGTGGTGAAGGATTGGGATATCCTGTACAAAAGGTCTTGAATTTTGGTGTCCAGGTAGGATTTTAATAAGAAATGATTATGAAAAAAATTAATATCATATTGCTCATCACTGTTATCTGCACTTTCTTGTCCTGCAAAAAGTTCCTGGATGTGGTTCCTGACAATGTCGCGACTATAGATTATGCCTTTAACCTGCGCTCATCTGCAGAAAAGTATTTATTTACCTGTTATTCATATATGCCTGATGATGGTCATTTCAATACCAATCCGGGTTTTTCTGCCGGAGATGAAATTTGGCATGATGTTCCACCGGTCGATGTATCTACAAATTTTTATAGCATTGCATTGGGGCTTCAAAATGTAGCTGATCCTTTCGGAAATTTCTGGAGCGGTGACAGAGGAGGCAAGCCGTTGTTTCGTGGGATAAGAGACTGTAACATCTTTTTGGAGAACATCAATAAAGTAGAAGAGATGAACACCTGGGAGAAAGAACGCTGGAGTGCTGAAGTTAAATTTTTAAAAGCCTATTATCATTTTTATCTTTTAAGGATGTACGGGCCTATTCCTTTGATTAAGGAAAATTTGCCTATTGCATCTTCTCCCGAGCAAGTCCAGGTTCGACGCGCCCCGGTAGATAGCTGCGTAAATTATATCGTTAAGTTATTAGATGAGGCTTTCGAAAATCCTAACCTGCCCGATAATCTTTCCGGAGTAGAAGGATCAGAACTAGGAAGGATAACCAAATCTATAGTATTGGCTTTAAAGGCTAAAGTATTAATTACAGCGGCCAGCCCCTTATTTAATGGTAATCCCGAATATGCTTCGTTTAAAGATAAACAGGGACTGCAATTGTTTAATCCCTCGTTTGATGTCGATAAGTGGCAACGTGCAGCTGATGCCACTAAAGCAGCCATAGACTTTTTTCAAGCGCAAGGTGGCATGTTAAATACGACAGCAGGTCTTACAACGTATATCATAAATGACACCATCAGGACGGAACTACAGTTTCGAACTGCCCTTACTCAACGGGAAACAAATCTGGAGGTCATCTGGCCAAATACCAATAGCAGAGCCGATGTAAACATGCAGCGTTGGTCTATGCCAATCATTGCAACAGGAGCTACCAGTGGTTCAGGACCTAAAGGCATATTGTCGCCTACCTTAAAAATGGCAGAAATGTTCTATACCAATCACGGATTGCCAATTAATAGCGATAAGAACTGGGATTATGCTGGGCGTTATGAACTTAAGACAGCCGGCGAAGACGATCGTTTTTATATCAAAGAGGATTCAAATACTGTAAAATTACATTTTAACCGTGAACCCCGTTTCTATGCGAGTATTGGATTTGACCGGGGCATCTGGTTTGGCAACTGGGTAAACAATTACGATGTAACCAAGCCACTCAATTTTGTACAAGCCAGGGCCTCGGAAATCTCCGCTCGTCAGGGGATCAGTAATTACTCTACTACTGGCTACTGGATAAAAAAATTGGTAAATATAGAAACCTTTGGTGCCGCTGATGGAAATATCGTCAATAATACAGTTGTTTATCCTTGGCCTGAATTCAGGTTATCTGATCTTTACCTGTTATATGCAGAGGCTTTGAACGAGATAAACGGTTATAGCCCGGCTACAACCGAATATATAAATCTGGTAAGGGCCCGTGCAGGAGTGCCTTCAGTAGAAGAAGCCTGGGATCAGTTTTCTACAGAGCCTGGTTACTACAACAGTAAAGTCAATTTGAGGAAGATTATTCACCAGGAACGTGCCATAGAGCTGGCGTTTGAAGGACAACGTTTTTGGGATTTACGCAGATGGAAGGAAGCACACAAGGATTTAAATCAGCCGGTAAGGGGCTGGGATATCAACCAAAAAAGTGCTAACTCCTACTATAGGCCGGTACTTCTTTTTAATCAGCATTTCACCATGAAAGAATATTTATGGCCTATCGAACTCGCTGAAATACAGACCAACAAAAATCTTGTTCAGAATCCAGGATGGTAGTTAATTATTGATCCAAGAAAAATAGAAAATGAAAAAGTTAAGACATTTATTTTTACTGATTACGCTGATCTCTATAGCGGCTTATTCCTGTAAAGAAGAACATCTGCAGCCCATTTACGGCGGCTCGGGTGCTCCTAAACCCATTACTAATACCTCTGTCGAGAATATTCCTGGTGGAGCCATTATTTCTTATACCTTACCAGATAACCCCAATCTATTATATGTAAAAGCTGAATATGAGCGGAATGGTAAAATGGTGGTCTCAAAATCGTCCTTCTATAAAAAATCAATACTTATTGAAGGGCTGGGCGATACCAATCCACGGGGCGTGAAACTGTATGCGGTAAGCAGTTCGGAAGAAAGTTCAAATCCTGTAACCGTTAACATTAATCCGCTTTCACCACCAATATTTGGTATACTCGGATCTTTAGTTATCAGGGAGTCTTTCGGAGGGATGAATGTTAAGTTTGAAAATAGCGAGTCTAAAGCGGAAAGACCCTATAATGTGGTTATAGGCGTTGTGGTATGGGATGAAAAATTAAACGAATGGAAAGATGTTGATGCTTATTATACAGGGCTCAATGAAGGTGCCTTTTCTGTACGCGGACTGGACGCTGTAAAGCGCAAATTTGGTTTTTTTGTCAAAGATACCTGGGATAACAAAAGCGATACCCTTGAGCAGGAGCTAACGCCTATTTATGAAGAGGAGATTGATGGTTCAGGCGAAAAGATTGCCTATATGTCGAATAAACTTCCTATTCCTCAGGTTGCTCCCCTACCACTTGATGGCTCAGCGATCGTCAATCCCGGCAACCTGGGCTCATGGCCATTTACGGCTTTGTTTGATGGTGTAATTGGTAACAATGGCTTCCACTCTAATGAAAAAAATCCCCTGCCAGCCTGGTATCCAATGGACCTGAAGCGGACTGTCCGCCTGAGCCGTTATAAAATATGGCAAAGGATGCACGACAACAACCAGACTTATTTTTACAGTCATGGAAATCCACATGAATGGGAAATATGGGGTACCAATACGCCAAATGATGTAAACAGCTGGGTGCGGCTTGATCATAGAATTATGGTAAAACCTTCAGGTTTACCGGTTGGACAGGTATCTAATGATGATGTGGAAATTGCCCGTGCCGGACATGAATATGAATTCCCGATTGATATCCCTGCAGTTAGGTATATAGCCTGGAAGAATATCGACAGCTGGGCCTCTATACGAGGAACAACAGGATTTCTGCATATGTCTGAGTTAAAACTTTGGGGTCAAGTACAATAAATTAATGTAAAACTTAGATGAAAAAGACTATGTATATCAAACAGAACATCTGGAACTTCTTTTGCCTCCTCCTGGCAGGCTTGTGCCTTGCTTCCTGTGAGAAAATGGATGCTACCTATAAAGACTTCCTGGATAAGGGGCCGACCGTTTACAACGGTAAACCTGATAACCTGCAGACTTTTTCCGGAAACAACCGGATCAGCTTAAAATGGTATATCATTTCGGATCCAAAAATAACCAGTGCAAAAGTATTCTGGAACAACCCGATACAAATTGAAGGTGATCCCGTTATTCCAGGACAGAGGCCCGGAGGATTAGACTCCCTGGTAATACCAATACAACGGGGTCCGGGTACGGATTCTGTATTTGTGACCGTCGACCGGCTTAAAGAAGGTGTATATACCTTTTCTGTTTCCATGTTTGACAATGAAGGACATGCTTCTATCAAGACCGAGGTCATTGGCGATGTTTACGGCAACACTTATCAGGGCACTATCAGTAACAGGCCCACTGATGTACCTGCGCTGGACACTATAGGTGCCAAGAGCGATTTATACATCCCCTGGTATGGTATCGCTGCTCAGGCGGTTAAAATAGAGATGAAGTATACCAATAGCTCAAATGTTGAAAAAACCAAAGAGGTAAGACAAATACTCAATTCACGTGGAGAAAGGGTCTGGCAGGAAAGAGATACCATCGTTAATTTCAAGGAAGGTACGAAGTTAAGGTACAGAACAGCTTATTTACCTGAACCTAAAGCAATTGATACTTTTTTTACCGATTATGTGGAAGTAGATGTGAAATACTATGTTCCTCCTGTACCTCCGCCAACGGATGAAAACCTAGCCTTAAGTAAAAAGGTAACGACAAGCAGTTCAGGAGGCACAGCGCTTACAGATGGAGATCGTTCAAACGCTACCAAATGGCAGCCAAGCAGCGGAGAACGGGCCGATTTGAATGTCTGGTTCTATGTTGATCTTGGATCCGTGAGGGATTTCAATACAACCCAGACCTATTTCATTAAAGATCCAGGCAAAATAACCTATTACGAGGTTTTGACAACCGAAGAAAGTACTGTAAAAGAGGGTACAACAAAGTGGAAAAGAGCTTATATTAAGTTTGGTGCACCTGACGACGAGGATGTATTTGTTTCTATGAATTCGGATAGTACCGCCTTGGTTAACCTGAAAGCAAGATTTATAAAAATCAATATCGGGTTAAGGGATGAGGGAACAAACATCAACATTTCCGAAATTGAAGTCTATAAGAAAGATAAATTATAATTTTCTTAATGTCGTTCTCGATGCACTCGATTAAATGTTTAAAAGACCTGTAGGAACGGCATCCTACGGGTCTTTAATGATCGGCAGTAAAAGCACCACACCATAATGATGAAATCTACTCCTTGTCTTTCTTTTAAGAAAATCCTGGCCGGAACCTTGTTGCTTTGCTATTGTTATACCTGTATACAGGCTCAGGATCTAGAGTCGGTAGCTATTTTAACGCCCTCACCAAAGCCCGAGCCCCGTATTAACGGCCCAAAAGTGTTTGGCGTCCGTCCTGGCCATCCCATTCTGTTTACCATTCCTGTATCAGGAAACAGACCAATCGCTTTTTCCGCCAAACCATTGCCCAAAGGAGTTAAGGTAGATCCTAAAACCGGGCGAATTTCCGGGGCAATTGCGAAATCAGGTATTTATATCATAAACGTTGAAGCTTCCAATTCCCTTGGTAAAACCAATCGTGAATTTAAAATTATTGTAGGAGAAGATATTGCGCTTACACCGCCAATGGGCTGGAACCATTACAATATTTATGGCACCAGGATCACCCAGGAACAAGTATGGACGCAGGCAAAAGCCATGGTCAGTACAGGTCTGATCAACTATGGATGGTCGTACATGAACATTGATGATGGCTGGCAGGGCAAGCGTGGCGGCAAACATCATGCAATACTTCCAGACAGCAGCCGGTTTCCGGATATGCAGAAATTGGTGGA
>CAMLDJ010000232.1 GCA_946478755.1 uncultured Pedobacter sp.
GGAAAGAGGGAAAATTGCGGTAAGGATAAAGATCAATAAAAGTGGCGTGGTCATAGATGCTACTCCCGGTGTTAAGGGAACAACTCTAAACAACAGAGAATTATGGCAAAAATGTAAAGATGCGGTAATGGGTGCCCGCCTGACCCAATCGGAATCTGCTCCCGACATACAGATTGGCGTAGTTGTTTTCAACTTTAAAGTAAAATAATTCCCCTGCTTTGATAATTTTGCTGCTCAGGCATTATAAATGAATTACAAGGAAACAATCGATTATTTATACAGCAAACTGCCCCTGTTTACACGGGTTGGTGCAGTAGCTTTCAAAAAGGATTTGCACAACACGCTTATCATGTGCGAAAACCTGGATAATCCGCAGGATAAATTTAAAAGTATCCATGTTGGCGGAACAAATGGCAAAGGGTCTACGTCTCACATGCTCGCGGCTATTCTCCAGCAGGCAGGTTATAAAACCGGCCTGTATACTTCTCCCCATCTTAAAGATTTCCGGGAACGTATCAGAATTAATGGAGAAATGGTTCCCGAAGCCTTTGTTACTGATTTTATAAACCAGCAGCGTTCCATTATTGAGGAGATCAATCCTTCCTTTTTTGAAGTGACCGTCGCAATGGCATTTTCATTCTTTGCAGCGCAGAAGGTAGATATAGCCATTATTGAGGTGGGATTAGGCGGCCGGCTCGACTCTACGAACATCATCACACCCGAATTAGCCGTAATTACCAATATTAGTCTTGATCATACCAATATCCTGGGAAATACGCTGACAGAGATCGCTGCTGAAAAAGCGGGTATCATTAAACCGGGCATACCAGTAGTTATTGGCGAGAAGCAGGAGGAAACCAGACAGGTATTTATCCATAAAGCGCGGGAAATGAACAGCAACCTTGTGTTTGCTGATCAGCTGTTACACGTTGCCGATACGGTCAGGGAAAATGAATACCTCCGCACATCAGTCTACAAAGGTGCCGATTTAATTTATAAGGACATTGAACTTGACCTTGGTGGTTTTTATCAGTTAAAGAACGTACTTACCGTATTACAATCGATCGCTATTTTAAAACAAAAAGGATATCAAATAACGGAAAACAACGTTTACAAAGCGCTTAAATGCGTTAAAGCCTTAACAGGGCTTCAGGGCAGATGGCAAAAATTAAGTGAACATCCCCTCGTCATTTGCGACACAGGTCATAATATTGCCGGAATTACAGAGGTAATGCATAATATCAATACAACCAGTTACAGTCGGCTACATATGGTTATCGGGATGGTGAAAGATAAAGATATCAATGGCGTTTTAGCGTTACTTCCAGCAAATGCTACTTATTATTTTTGCCAGCCCCAGCTGGAAAGAGCGCTACCAGCGGCAGAACTTGCGACAGCAGCTCAAAGTCATGCCTTACATGGTGAAGCTTACAGCACTGTTGAAAAGGCAGTCAGGGCAGCAAAAAACAACGCTGCAGCTGATGACCTTATTTTCATTGGAGGCAGTACTTTTGTAGTTGCAGAAGTGCTATAATATCTTTACATAATAATAAATAATACTTCTTATCAACTATCTATATTAGCACAAAATAATATAGCCACATACTTTCATATACTTATAAAAAATAATAAATTAGCTTTCAATAAGTTTCACAATATTAAATACGTGGCTGAGCGCCTAAAGCTTGAAGCTGTAACAAGACCAAAACACACAATGAGAAAAATTTATTTATTGTTTACTGCGCTTTTTCTAATCAGTATCGTGTCAACTGCCCAGAAAAAGTCGCTTAAAACTGCAGTACAAAAAGAAAACACAACTGACGTAAAAAGACCAAAACTGGTTATAGGACTTGTAATCGATCAGATGAGATGGGATTACCTGTACAGATATTATAGCAGATATTCAAATGGAGGTTTTAAAAGATTGATTAACGAAGGTTTTTCAGCGGAAAACACATTCATTCCATATACACCTACCTATACAGCATGCGGTCATAGTAGCATATACACAGGTTCTGTTCCTTCAATTAACGGCATTATTGCGAATAATTGGTATGACCCTCAATTAAAAAGAGATGTTTATTGCACAGAAGATACCACTGTCAAGACTGTTGGGAGTAGCAGTATGGCAGGTGTCATGTCTCCTAAAAATATGTTAACCACCACAATTACCGATGAGCTCCGTCTGGCTACAAATTTTAAAAGCAAGGTCATCGGCATATCTCTGAAAGACCGTGGATCAATTTTACCTGCAGGACATTCAGCAAATGCAGCTTACTGGTTCGATGCACAGACCGGCGACTGGATTACCAGTACTTATTACATGAATACTTTACCTGCATGGATCCAGGATTACAATAAACAAAAACAAGCAGACCAGTTTTTTGCAAAAAACTGGAATACACTTTATCCGATTGAAACCTATACACAAAGTACCGGTGACAATAAAATCTATGAAAGAAAAACAAGGGGAGAACAAACACCCACCTTCCCACACCCATTAAAGCTTTATATAGGTAAGAATTACGAAATCATCAAAAGTACTCCTTACGGGAATACCATGACCCTGGACCTGGCTAAAGTTGCTATCGCCTCAGAGAAAATGGGCCAGAATAACAATACTGACTTCCTCGCAGTGAGCTGCTCCGCTACCGATTATGTGGGCCACCAATACGGACCAAATTCAATTGAAGCAGAAGACACTTACCTCAGGCTCGATAAAGATCTGGAGACATTCTTCAATTACCTCGATGCTAAAATTGGCAAAGGCAACTATCTGTTTTTCTTATCTGCAGATCATGGTGCAGCCCATGTACCCGGTTTTATGCAAGAAAACAAATTGCCAGGTGGTCTATTTGATGACGCCCCTGTTGTTAAAAGCTTAAACAACATCTTCAATGAAAAATATAAGATCAAGAAGGCCATTATTACGGCGATGAACAATCAGATCCTTTTTGACCATGATGAGATTAGCAAATCCAAAGCTGATTACGAAGAGATGAAAACATTCACAATTGAGTATCTAAAGAAACAACCAGGCGTGATGAATGCCGTAGACATTAGCAAAATAGCGTCTGCTACCCTGCCTGAGCCGATAAAAAAAGCAATCACCAACGGCTACAATGCGCGCCGCAGTGGGGATATTTACTATATCCTTCAGTCGAACTATTTTGATGGCGCCAACACGGGAACCACCCACGGTTCATGGAACCCTTATGATTCCCATATCCCATGTGTATTTATGGGCTGGAATGTAAAACCCGGAAAAACCAATAAAACACATTACATGACCGACATCGCTGCAACATTGGCAGCTATGCTTCACATACAAATGCCGAGCGGTTGTATTGGCGAGCCCATAACGGAACTTACCCATCAATAGTAAGCGTTCTCTTTAATCTCAAAAAAGCTGTTCTGGAACAAAAACCAGGGCAGCTTTTCGTTTAAAGGCCAGGCGTATTTGTCCAGCCTATTTCTACCTGTCTCCGCGCAGATTTTGTTACCTTTGTACACCGAAACAAAACCTATCATGGAGCAAATTGAAATCTATAAACCCAAACATAAAATCCGTTTTGTCACCGCTGCGGCACTTTTTGATGGTCATGATGCCACCATCAATATCATGCGCCGCATCCTCCAGTCATCGGGTGCCGAAGTGATCCATTTAGGACACAATCGCTCTGTTGATGAAGTAGTGAACTGTGCAATCCAGGAAGATGTTCAGGGTATTGCCATGACCTCCTATCAGGGTGGCCACCTGGAGTACTTTAAATACATGTACGACTTGCTACAGGAGCGGGGAGCAACACACATTAAAATATTTGGGGGTGGTGGCGGAGTGATATTGCCTTCAGAAATTGCTGAACTTCAAGCATACGGGATTACAAAGATATATTCCCCGGACGATGGCCGTAAAATGGGTCTGCAAGGCATGATCAATAACATGCTGGAGCTAACCGATTACATCACTATCTCATCCTTAAATGGAGAACTAAAAACCATTCCACACAAAGAGGTAAAAAGCATTGCAGCGGCAATTACTGTGGCTGAAAATGACCCCGAGGCTGCCCAAAAATTTGTTGATGAACTAAAAAAACTGACCTTAAATAACCATGCACCTGTATTAGGCATTACAGGAACAGGTGGTTCCGGAAAGTCGTCCCTGGTAGATGAACTGGTAAGACGTTTTTTAATAGAAGTAAAAGACAAGACGTTGGCCATCATATCTGTAGATCCCTCTAAACGTAAAACCGGCGGTGCATTGCTGGGTGATAGGATCCGTATGAATGCAATCAATAATCCGCGAGTTTATATGCGTTCGCTCGCTACCAGACAAGCTAACCTCGCCTTATCCAGAAATGTACAGGAAAGCATAGACATCTGCAAAGCAGCGGGGTACGACCTCATTATTGTAGAGACTTCTGGTATCGGGCAGTCCGATACAGAAATTACCGAGCATTGCGATGTATCATTATATGTAATGACACCGGAATTTGGTGCGGCGACCCAGCTGGAAAAGATTGATATGCTGGACTTCGCGGATCTGGTGGCGATCAATAAGTTTGACAAACGTGGTGCAGCGGATGCCCTAAGGGATGTGCGAAAACAATATAAACGCAATCACAATCTATTTAACGCGAATGATGACACCCTGCCTGTATTCGGCACGATGGCGTCCCAGTTCAATGATCCAGGTATGAACAAACTCTTCAGCTCAGTAATGAACAAGATTGAAGAAAAAACCGGGACTAAATTTGATACTCAAATGGAACTGCGTGCCGGGCAATCGGAGAAAATCTACATCATTCCGCCAGACAGAATCAGATACCTGGCAGAAATTGCCGAATCCAGTGATAGATATAACGATTGGGTTAATAAACAGTGTTCCCTTGCCAGAAAATTATACCAGCTTCAGGGGGTCATCACCTTATCCGAGGAAGAAAGTGCGATAGAAGGCATCCCTGCCAGTAAAAACCTTAAAGAAACACTACAGGAGGTCTACAAACATCTCGAAGAACAATTAGACAGTGAGTGTCGCCGTTTGCTCCGTGAATGGCCTGATACCAAGCTAAAATATAAACAGGAGTATTTTGTCTATAAAGTAAGGGACAAAGAGATTAAGCAGCCCTTGTTCTATGAATCCTTATCCAAGCTGCAGATCCCAAAGGTGTCATTACCAAGATATGAGGACTGGGGAGACCTCCTTCGCTGGCTTTTAACTGAAAACGTTCCCGGGGAATTTCCATATGCCTCAGGAGTGTTTCCCTTAAAACGTGAAGGAGAAGATCCTACCCGAATGTTTGCAGGAGAAGGCGGACCTGAAAGGACAAACAAAAGATTCCATTATGTATCATTAGGTCAGCCTGCTCACCGTTTATCTACTGCTTTCGACTCGGTAACACTCTACGGCGAAGACCCGCACATCAGGCCCGACATTTATGGCAAAATCGGCAATTCAGGAGTAAGTATTGCAACCATTGATGATGCTAAAAAATTATATTCCGGGTTCGATCTCTGTGCAGCTTCGACATCGGTATCCATGACCATCAATGGTCCTGCACCTATGCTGCTTGGCTTTTTCATGAATGCAGCGATTGATCAACAATGCGAGAAATACATTATAGCGCATGGACTTGAAGCGGAAGTCAATGAGAAAATAAAAGGCATATTCAAGGCCAAAGGTCTGGAAAGACCAACCTATAACGGAGCATTGCCCGAAGGCAATGATGGACTTGGCTTAATGCTATTAGGTGTTACCGGAGATGAGGTGCTGCCTCCTGAGGTATATGCGAAACTAAAAGCCCATGCGATCAGTACGGTAAGAGGAACCGTACAAGCAGATATTTTAAAAGAAGATCAGGCCCAGAATACGTGTATATTTTCCACAGAATTTGCTTTAAGGATGATGGGAGACATACAAAGTTATTTTATTAAGGAGAAGGTCCGTAATTTCTATTCGGTATCCATTTCCGGATACCATATTGCAGAGGCGGGTGCAAATCCGATTTCTCAATTGGCATTTACATTAAGTAATGGCTTTACATTCGTGGAATATTACCTCAGCAGAGGTATGGACATTGACGATTTTGCTCCCAACCTTTCTTTCTTCTTCTCGAACGGGATTGATCCGGAATATGCTGTTATTGGCCGGGTAGCACGTCGTATCTGGGCCAAGGCTATTAAAAATAAGTACAAAGGGAATGACAGATCACAAAAGCTGAAGTACCATATTCAAACATCAGGGCGTTCCCTACATGCTCAGGAGATCGACTTCAACGATATCCGTACTACCTTGCAGGCCTTATATGCTATATATGACAACTGTAATTCTCTTCATACCAATGCCTATGACGAAGCAATAACCACTCCTACCGAAGAATCAGTACGCAGGGCAATGGCCATTCAGCTCATTATAAACCGAGAACTGGGCCTCGCGAAAAATGAAAATCCTTTACAGGGAGCTTTTATCATAGAGGACCTTACGGATCTTGTAGAGGAAGCTGTATTGCTGGAATTTAAGCGCATTAACGATAGAGGAGGCGTGCTAGGTGCTATGGAAACCATGTATCAACGGGGCAAAATACAGGAAGAAAGTTTGTATTATGAAACCTTAAAACACAACGGAGCATATCCTATTGTCGGAGTAAACACTTTTCTTAATAAAACCGGATCGCCAACCATTATACCTGGGGAAGTTATTCGTGCTACAGAGCAAGAAAAAGAATACCAGATCACAGCCCTTCAACTATTCCAAAATAGAAATGTCGATAAAGCAGAGTTGGCATTAAAAAAATTGCAAAAATCAGCTGTAGCAGGAGATAATATCTTTGAAGAACTTATGGAGGTCTGTAAAATATGTTCATTGGGACAGATATCTAATGCCCTGTATGAGGTGGGTGGCCAATACAGAAGAAATATGTAATCGTTAATTGTGCATTAATCAGCATTACACCTCATAAAAACTTTTGCCTTTTAAAAGATGTCAATTTTCACCCACTTCCACCTGATCGGTGAGGTACAAGATAAACGAGTCATAGCTGAATTACTTTAGTAACACATAAACCAGATATTTTTTGTAAATTTAAATATTGAAATTCCAGCTGCAGCTATACTCAATTTCCTATTCTTTTCTATTGCTTCCCCTGCAGTAAACCTTAAATCTCCCTATTCAATTAAATTTTTAAACAATTTAAAAACTATTGCCATGCCGAAGTATGTAATTGAAAGAGAAGTTCCTGAAGTAGGAAAATCAACCACTGAACAATTAAAAGAAATTGCTAAAGCATCGAATGAGGTGTTAAGCAAAATGGGATCTCAAATACAATGGGTAAACAGCTATGTAACAGATGATAAAATCTATTGCATTTACAATGCCCCAAATGAAGAAATGATCCAGGAACATGCTAAACAAGGTGGATTCCCAGTAAATTCGATAAGTAAAGTCTCCGCCCTTATAGATCCCATAACGGCGGAGTAACACTCCGTCTTTTTTATTTGCCCATTCCGTGCAATCGAATAATTTTGTATTTTCTCAAGCTATCCGATAGGGCAAAAAATGGAATATAGGTACCAATCTGGTTATTTAAGCATGTATCCAGCTAAACTTATATTCCATTGTTGGGCTCTTCATGCGTTCCGCAACACGTAACAATCTGGAAGGCAAAGCCATAATATAGTCTCTTGCCTTTTCGCCTGCCTCATTCAGATCCCGCATGCTATCCAGCTTCCACTCCTCGATCAGCTGCTGCATAATCTCCACATAGTCAATAGCAGTGTAAACGCCTAAGCGTTGAGCAGCATCTGTAAAATGCCCAAAAGTCTGCCCTATTTTGAGTCCCATTTCGCGAAGAAAGTGTGCTGGCATTACGATCTTCTGACGCATCATGTCCTCAAAAGCAATCATTGCTTCATTAGGATCAACTTCAAAGATCTTACTCATAAAATCCTTGTATGCCTTGGCATGACGGGCTTCATCTGAAGCAATGACCCCACACATTTTAGATAGCAATGCATCCCCATCCTTTTTAGCCAATGAAGCTACCCTTCTGTGTGAAATATTTGTAGCAAGCTCCTGAAAGCTGGTGTAAATAAAATTCCTGTATGGATCATGCCCTGTTCCTATGTCAAATCCATCAGCAATCAGATATTGTGTAGAGATCTCCATCTGACGCATATCAACGCGACCAGAAAGATAAAGATACTTGTTCAGCAAATCACCGTGTCTGTTCTCCTCTGCAGTCCAGTGACGGGTCCACTTCATCCATCCACCCTGTTCATCTCTTGAAATTCCATCTACCATACTTAACCAGGATTCATAAGTAGGCAAAGCTTCCTCAGTGATCGTATCTCCTATCAAAACTGCGACAAGATCGTAAGACAGATCATTAGCATTTTCACGTAGTATTTTTATATCCTGGTAAAATGTTTCGCTTGTAGAATCGGGCAAAAAATCAGATGGCTGCCAGTTGGTGTCAATTGGCTTTAAGTAAGTGTCCATCATATCGAGCATATAGCCCTCTATGTGCAACATGACTTCCTTTCTTTTCTCTGCGAAAAAACTCATTCGTTTTATATTTTAAATTTTGTATCAAATATAACCAAATAATGCATAATTATATGGCATTAGCATTATTTTATTCCCAAACAGGCACCTTAAACTATCTGTTTTCGGATGTAAATTTTGATGTAATCAAGATTGGAATGCTATCTTAAGCGTGTATGTTAAAATCAGCAGCCAGCTACAGGCGAAATGCTTTTAAACCTGTATGTTTACCTACCAGCGC
>CAMLDJ010000233.1 GCA_946478755.1 uncultured Pedobacter sp.
CGACTGGATCGGCTCCTGTGCTGGTGCGAGCTGGGGCTTCTGGACCGTGCAGGTGCTTTACTCTTCTTATGTTACCGTTGATCACATCACCATCCGGAACAATGTGGGCGGCCATGGGCCAAGTACAGACGGAATTGATATCGATTCCTCTTCCTGGATCCTGGTGCAAAACTGTGACATCTACTGCAATGACGATAATTTTTGCTTAAAGGCAGGACGCGATTGGGACGGCTTGCGTGTCAATCGCCCAACAGAATATGTGGTCATCAGAAACAGCGTAGCCAGAAAGGGCGCCGGGCTTTTAACATTGGGTAGTGAAACATCAGGTGGTATACGCCATGTATGGGCTACCGATCTGGTCGGTTATGGTACTGGTAACTCGCTAAATATCAAGTCTGCCAGAACGCGTGGCGGTACTGTAGAGGACATTTATTTCGGTAATGTTACGATGCATGGTGTGGGTAATGTCATCCAGATCAATCCAAACTGGAACCCTTCCTATAGCTATTCTACGCTTCCGGAAGGTTACAATCCCGATTCCATTCCACCACATTGGACAAAGTTACTAAACAGGGTAACGCCCGAATCAAAGGGCATCCCGAAAATTAAAAATGTAACGGTTTATAATGTTAAGGCTACCGGAGCAAAAAAAGCGGTTAATGCAATTGGTTTTAAAGAAACGATTTTAAAGAATTTCAACCTGATCAATATCAGTGTTGAAGGAGGCACAGCAGGTGGAATTGATTTTGCCGACAACTGGACATTTAAAAATGTCGCCATAAAAGCAAATGATAATACTAAATTAGCGGTTACAAATTCTGTTGGCGTAGCGCCATAACCAAATATAGAACCTGATGCCTCCAAAATCGCCCTTTTTAAGCTATAAGTTAGCTGTTGTTATTTGTCTGTTTACGCTCCTTGCAAAGGGACAAACTGTCGCTTCAAAACAAAGCGGAGCCGACCAGATGCTTTGGTATAAACAGCCCGCAAAGAACTGGGATGAAGCATTGCCAATCGGGAATGGACGGCTGGGAGCGATGATATTTGGGCGGGTAGACCGGGAGTTGATCCAGTTAAATGAAGAAACACTGTGGACCGGTGGGCCGGTGGATCTGAATCCGAATCCGGAAGCTCCAAAATATCTTCCTGAGGTGAGGAAATTACTTTTTGAGGGGCAAAGCAGTCAGGCTTCGCGCCTCATGCATAAAATGCAGGGGCCAAATACAAACATGTATCAACCACTGGGTGATGTTATACTGAAACAGAGCATGCCGGGAACGGTGAGTAACTACACCCGAAGTCTTAATATTGCTGATGCTACATCATCAACGCGGTTTACGATTAACGGCATAACTTATACCCGCGAATATTTTTCTTCGGCACCTGATCAGGTCATTGTCATGCGTCTTACCGCAGATCAGCCAAAAGCTTTAAACATTAGCCTTTCCTTATTCAACGAACTGGAACACCAGGTTCGTGCTTCGGGCAATAATGAACTGGTGCTGAAAGGTAAAGCGAGGATCTATTCTGATGAGCGGCGCGAGCAGAAACCGCTCGTTTACAAAGATAGTTTAAGGCATAACGGTATGCGCTACCAGGCACGCGTTAAGGTTGTTCGTACGGATGGTAAAGTAAGTGCTGATAGTGTACTAAAGGTGAGCAATGCTTCAGAAATATTGATACTAATTTCTGGTGCCACCAGTTACAATGGCTATAATGTATATCCTGATAAGGACGGGAAAGATGAAAATGCAACCGCCATAAAGTTCCTTAAAGCGGCAGCGGCCAAATCTTTTGCAGCATTGAAAGCAGCACACGTAAAGGATTACCAGCACTTTTTTAACCGCGTCAGCCTTTCCATTAACCATACGGGTAATTTGCTGGCCGATGTACCTACAGACGAGCGGCTGGCCGCCTACAAATCCGGTACCTCAGATTATGGACTGGAGCAGTTGTATTTTCAGTTTGGCAGATACCTGTTGATTTCCTGTTCCCGTCCTGGTGGTATCCCTGCCAATCTGCAGGGCATATGGAATGCGCAGATCAGACCCTCCTGGAGAAGCAATTTTACGACTAACATCAATCTTCAGATGAATTATTGGCCTGCAGAAGTGTGTAACCTGTCTGAACTCACAGAACCATTGCTTACAAAAATTAAAGAAATGGCTGCGAACGGCAAACATACCGCCGCAAATTATTACCATGCCGGCGGATGGGCTGTCCACCATAATTCTGACATCTGGGCACAAACCAATCCGGTAGGTGAAGGAAAAGGAGACCCAAAATGGGCCAACTGGGCAATGGGTAGCCCCTGGTTGTCACAGCACCTCTATGAACATTATCTTTTTACAGGTGATAAAAACTATTTAAAGGACACAGCATACCCCCTGATGAAAGGTGCGGCGCTGTTTTGTTTAGACTGGCTCGTAGAAAAGGATGGTTATCTGGTTACTGCACCTTCCACTTCTCCTGAAAACAGCTATATCCTGCCGAACGGAAAAAAAGAAGTGGTAACCATTGCGTCGACAATGGACATGTCTATCATCAGAGATTTATTTGCCAATGTGATGGATGCTGCTGCCATACTTGGAACTGACAAGGAATTTGCTACTTTATTAAAAGCCAAATACGCCCGGCTTTATCCTTTGCACATAGGTAAAAAGGGGAACCTGCAGGAATGGTATGGAGACTGGGAAGATGAAGACCCACAGCACCGTCATGTTTCGCATTTGTTTGGCTTACATCCCGGAAGAGAGATCTCGCCCTTAATTGATACGGCCTATGCGAATGCCGCCCGCAAAACATTAGAAATGCGTGGAGATGGCGGCACGGGATGGAGTAAAGCCTGGAAGATTAATTTCTGGGCCAGGTTACTGGATGGCAACCATTCCTATAAAATGTACCAGGAACTGCTCAAAAACTCCACACTTAATAATCTCTTTGATACCCATCCTCCCTTTCAGATTGATGGTAATTTCGGCGCTGCAGCCGGTGTTGCCGAAATGCTCTTACAAAGTCATTTAGGAACTGTGCAGCTATTGCCCGCCTTACCGGATAGCTGGAAAAGCGGTGATGTGAAAGGTCTGATCGCGCGTGGTGGTTTTGAAATAGATCTGCATTGGGAAGGTGGTAAATTAACAAAGGCACGTTTCCTTGCCAAAAACGGAGGGAAGCTCATCATGCAGACTAATGTTCCCGTCAGAATAAAGGCGGATAGTCCGGTATATCAGCAACTGAAAACCAGCAGAGGGATAACTTATCAAACCACTGTTGAAACTAAAAAAGGTTCGGTCTACGACCTTTACACCAACTAACTAAATAGGAAATGAACCTCCGGAAAATTGCAGTTGTTGCCTCTTTGATCTTCATCCCGGCCATTGGCTTTGCACAAGATAAAAGACAGGCTGACAATGCTTCTCAAAAAACCATTCAGTGGTTTTTTGAGAAGCCCTATCTGCATACAGACCGCGACTATTACAGCAGTGGAGAGGACATCTGGTTTAGTGCCTATCTGGTAAATGGGAAGCGTGCCAGCTTAACGGCAACGAGTAACAATCTGTATGTAGAATTGATATCGCCCGCTGCCGAAATCATTGATCGCAAGGTGATTCGTTTAAACGGAGGACGGGGAAACGGGGATTTTAAACTAAAAGACTCCATTCCTGCCGGATGGTACCAGTTAAGGGCATATACCAACTGGATGCGCAATTTTGATGATCTTTTTGTCTTTCAAAAAAAGATCTATGTCCATAGCAGCCTTCCTAAAAAAACAGGTCCGGGCTTAACTAAAATGCCTGATGCCCTTAAAGAAAGTTCTGGAGTAATATTGACAGAAACCATCCATTTGTTTCCTGAAGGAGGGTCATTGGTGGAGGGGCTGACGGGCGTTGTAGCATTTAAGGCGGTAGATCAGCATGGAGATGGAATTCGGGTAAGCGGAAAAGTAATCGCGACTAGCGGAGAAGCAATGGGGGCTTTTGAAAGTACTGAGCTGGGAATGGGCTTGTTTACAGTCAAACCCCTTGCAGGTGTTCAATACCATGTTGAAGGTGTATTTGCAAATGGCAAAGCGTTTCGTAGCGACTTGCCTGAAGCACTCCGCAAAGGGATTTCGTTACACGTGGCTACAGATTCCCTGAACATGAAGGCTGTGATCGCTGTAAACGAAGCGATGCTGAGCGAGCTGATAAATAAAGATATCCAGATTTCAGTAAAGCATGGCATTGATGTCTTTTATTCGGGCAACATCAGGATCAGCAAACCCGAGGTGTCCGTATTGATCCCTTTAGATAGTTTGCCACAAGGTGTTGCGCGTATTACGCTGATGGATGATCAGGGAAGGCCCAACTGTGAACGACTGGTCTATATATCTGGAAAGACCCTGAATTTGTCGGTAAAGACAGATAAAACAGTTTACAAAGCTCAGGAACGTGTTGAATTAACAGTAAAAGCTGTCGACCAGGCTGGCAAGCCGGTTAAAACCTATTTCTCGCTGGGAGCTGTGGATGCCATAGCTCCTGCGAGCGAAAGCAATATTGCCGCTTACCTGCTGCTTCAATCGGAGATTAGAGGAAAGATACAGAATGCTGCAAGCTATTTTGATGTAAAGAATCCCGGCCGCCTCAGGCAGCTGGATCTGTTACTCCTGACTCAGGGCTGGCGTGATTATGTATGGAAAAAACTGGCCGATGCAAAGCCGGTGATACGATATATGCCGGAACCGGGAATTACTGTTTCAGGGAAAGTCCGCCAGAAAGTGGGCAACAAGGTTCTTCCTGGTATGAACATTACTTTGTTCAGCAACGGATTAACGGGCAACAAGATATTTATGACTAAAAGCATGGAAGATGGCCGGTATTTTCTGGATGGTTTAAGCTGGTTCGGTGAGCAGGCTTTTAAGCTCTCTTCCAAGGATGAGAAAGGGAAAAAGGGCGGATGGATCACGGTTGATAGTCTTTTTAAAGACCCTATGAAGGTGAACGTTTCCGCCGCTGCCGAAATGAAACTGCCTGATTTGTCCTTGTTCGAAACGGAGACGGCCAGAAGGATGGCGTTTAACCGAATTGCAAAAATAAATGAAGCGG
The DNA here is from genome assembly GCA_946478755.1 of uncultured Pedobacter sp. Next base: position 5,085 of record CAMLDJ010000233.1, read on the forward strand.
TTAATTTAAAAGAAGTGGTCATTGATGGTACCGATAAAAAGTCTTTAAGGCTGCGGGATGAAACCCTAATGACCTTTGGTTATCCGGATCTGGTTTATAACATCACTTCAGCTGATTACGATTATACAGGCCTTGAACATTTTCTGCTGACCAAAGTTCCGGGAGCGGTTTCACTTTCCGACACGACAGAGGGAATCGCTTTTATGGTAAAAGGTAAAAGATCGGCACCTCGTTTAATCGTCAACCAAAGAGAGGATATATTTGACAGATTGGACTACTATAGCCTGCCCATGGATCAGATCAATCAGATCAAAGTGCGGCACCTGATCAGGAATGGGGGAGAAGATGCCTATGTCATCAATCTGGATCTAAAAGAAAGCGCGCTAAGGGGCAATAGCCTGGACGTTCTAAATACAACCCTGCCTGGATATGATCAGGCAAGGGTATTTTATAACCCTCCTTACCAGGACCAGACCGGCGCTAAAATGGATTTGCGGACCACTGTTTTCTGGGCGCCACTGTTAAAGACAAATGAAGCGGGAGAAGCCAGGCTTAACTTTTTAAATGCAGATCCGAAGGCAACGATTATTATCCATGCTGAAGGGATAACCTGGACTGGAATACCGGTTACCGGATCAGCCCGATATCAGGTTAAATGATGAACTAAATTTTTAATATGTATAAAATCATCTTGCTCGTTATCATCTTGCCCGTTGTAAGTGCTTTTGCTAACGCACATGCTGCCGGGCCGCCAAAAAAGAAACCAAACATCATTGTTATTTTGGCCGATGATATGGGCTATTCAGACATTGGATGTTTCGGTTCAGAAACCAAAACGCCCAACCTGGATGAAATGGCCGCTAAGGGGTTGAAAATGACGCAGTTTTATAATGCTTCACGTTGTTGCCAAAGTCGCGCTTCATTGCTTACAGGATTATATCAGCATCAGGCTGGTGTAGGCGATATGATGAACACACGTAAGGAGCCTGCCTATCAGGGCTATCTGAACCAAAACTGTATAACAATTGCGGAGGCGTTGAAACCTTATGGTTATACAACACTCATGGCTGGCAAATGGCATGTTGGCCAGTCACCTGAACATTGGCCGAGAAAACGCGGTTTTGACCGCTATTTTGGTTTAATTGACGGCGCAGGCAGCTATTTCGGTCCCTATCCATACCGCCCAAATCAAAAGCTGACGATAGCGCTGGATGACAAGGAATTTACCCCCGGGAAGGACTACTATTCTACGGATGCCTATACGGATCATGCGATTGAGTTTATAGACCAGAATAAAAATACCGGTAAGCCTTTCTTTTTATACCTGGCCTACCAGGCTCCGCATTGGCCACTGCATGCATTGCCTGAAGATATTGCGAAGTATAAAGGCAAGTACCTGCAGGGCTGGGACAAATTACGAACAGCACGGTTTGAAAGAATGCAGGAAGCTGGTATTATTGACCCGCAGATCAGGCTCTCGCCACGGGACGGTAAGGTGCCAGTATGGGACACACTAAGCGAGGAAGGAAAAATTCGCTGGGATGATCAGATGGCCGTATACGCGGCAATGATAGACCGGATGGACCAAAACATTGGCCGGATCAGAAATAAACTGAAAGAAATGGGGGAAGAGGAGAACACGGTGATCATGTTTCTGGCTGACAATGGAGCCAGCAATGAAACGATAAACCCCAATGGTTTTTTGCCGGAAATATACGAGAACAGTAAAAAGCTTTCCAGCGATCCGACTTCATTTACGGCTTATGGTTTTCCGGGTGCAAACGTAAGCAATACGCCCTTTCGAATGTTTAAACACTGGGAATATGAAGGTGGTACCGCCACACCGTTTATTGCTTACGGTCCATCAATAGTTAATGCTGGACAAACTGTCGCACAACCCGGGCATATTATAGACATCATGTCTACCTGTCTCGACCTTGCGGGGGCCAGATATCCCATCACGTATAAAGGACAGCCGATAAAAGCAACCACCGGCCTGAGTATGCTGCCTTTATTTAAGGGGCAAAGCTGGAAAGGTCATGATGCTTTATTTTTTGAGCATGAAGGTAACCGTGCGGTGCGGCAGGGAAAATGGAAGTTAGTTTCTACTTACCCCGAAAATGAATGGCATCTATACGATATGGAGCAGGACCGTTCGGAATTGACCAATCTTGCCAGCAAATATCCAGATCAGGTAAAAGCCCTGAATGCTTTATACGAAGCCTGGGCATCCAGGTCAGACGTGATCCCTTTCGAAAAACTAACATCCCGGAAAACGGATAAATTTTAAGCATAAAAGAGCTGATCCTGTTAAAGTCAGCTCTTTTTATGCTTAATAGATGCATTAGTAATTAAAATTCTGTTGCCAGTTGTTACGTGTTTTTAGCTCGTTCTGAGGGATTGGCAGTAACAGATCCCTTTTGGTGGGCAACTGTCCATTGGTAGTGGAATGATAATGCGAAGCAAATGCCGATAAGGTACTTATTGCATCAGCTTCTCCCCATCTGACCAGGTCAAAATACCGACGGCCCTCACCGATAAACTCATATTTTCTTTCCCGCTTAATATCAGCCATAGTTGGGTTTCCTGAAAGTAAGCCTAAGCCTGCTCTTTCCCTGATTTTATCTACATAGGTTTTTGCTGCGTCAGCTTTACCGTTCTGGATCAGCGCCTCAGCGTATAACAGGTATACATCAGCGTCGCGCAGAATAGGAAAGTTTCTCGGAAAGTCGTTCCAGGATTTAATCCGCGTATCGGTGTTGTCTTTTTCCAGGAATTTGGTAACAATGTTTTTGAGCACGAAGGTCCTGGTATTTGCATTGCCGGATGTTAATACTGCATTGTAAAAACCGGTATCAATGCTGGCCTTGAAGCGCAGGTCCTGGTTTAGCTTCATTTCTTTGATCAAAGCGGTGTCTACCCTCAGGTCCTGGCCCTGTAGAGAATATGATGTGTAGGTCCATTCGGGGAAAGGACTGCCTGATGAAGATGAGCTCGTGATAAAACCCGGTAAGCTGGAGCCGGTATTTAATCCGCCAGATGCAAACTGAATAGAGAACAGATCATATTTGTTCTCGTTCGCAAGTGTAAAGATATTTGCATATACAGGGCTAAAACGTGCGGTTACGTCGGCAATGATACCTGAAAATACCGCTTCAGCCTTGGCATAGGCGGTTGCATCATTCATGGGATAGCCTGCCATGGTCATGTAAACCTGTCCCAGCAACGCATTGGCCGCTAAGCTTCCCACCCGGCCTGCTTCAGCTCCGGCATAGGTTTTTTGCAGGTTCGCCGCTGCATAGGTCAGGTCGCTGATGATCTGTGCATAGACTTCGCTGAGCGGGGCCCGGGGCAAAAGTACAGCTTCTTTATTCTCAATAGGCTCAGTAGCGAGGGCTACTGGGCCAAATGAACGGGCCAGTTCTGAATAGGCATAAGCCCTTAAAAAACGGGCCTCAGCACGGTACCTCGTGTATTCACCCTCTTTACTATAATAAAGCAGGTTATTTGCTTCCTTAATAATTTGATATAACCTGGAAAAAATGCCGGATACTGTTCCTGAATTGGATGAGACCAGGTATTTTCTGAAATCAAGCTGGTCATTCTGAGCGGAAGTTTCTCCACCTAAATAGAGCAGATCGGACCTGTTTTCTGATGCCAGCCAAAAGTAATCTGTTGCAAAATCTGTATTTGTGC
>CAMLDJ010000234.1 GCA_946478755.1 uncultured Pedobacter sp.
ACCACCGTGATGCCTTTATCCTTTAAAAAGCCCGTCCAGATAGCCGGATTACCCGCTGAAGTAAATACAATGCGTACGCCTTCATCGGCAATCAGCTGCATAATTTCCTGTACATTGGGATAAAGCAACGGTACATTCACCGCAAAAGCGCCAACGGTGGCTGCTTTACATTTCCTGATGTGCTCCCGTAAAACTTCCGGATACATGGATCCGGCACCAATAATACCTAAGCCCCCTGCATTTGCAACCGCCGAAGCCAGGCGCCAGCCACTGCACCAAACCATTCCGGCCTGTATAACCGGATATTTTATCCCAAATAATTCTGTAATCCGATTCCCCATATCTATTAAAAAATACGTTTTACAGCATTTCCAAAAATTACTTTCCCATCTTCTTCTGTAAAGTCAACAAGGTTTATGCCGGGTTGTTTATCCTTTTCAAAACTGCCGAACTGCGCTTCGATCCCCAAAAATTCTGCGCCATTGAATGTAGCCCATTTTATTAACTCTTCAGCGGGAACGTCAAAACGTTTCTGCAATAAGTTCATTTCTGAAAGAATACTCAACCGCTCGTTACTGGCAAGGCTGTCTGTTCCCAATGTAATCCTTAATCCTGCCGCCCTAAGCATATTTACATCAGGCAGCATATTTTCAATATATAGATTTGCGTGTGGACAAAGGCACCAATACAAATTGGGATGAATTTCAGTCGCATAAGCTACATCCGCTGTCGAGGTGTAGGTATTGTGAACGAGTAAGGTTTTCAAAGAGCGCGATAAAAGTGGCAGATAACTTTGCAACGAAGTTTTGCCAGAGGGTTGATAAAATGTGATGTCTTGTCCCAGAAAGTCAAAAAGAGATAAAAAGCTCCCTGTTTTCTGTTCAAAGAAAGCATTTTCATCTGCAGTTTCCTGGTTATGGATACTCAGGGGCCCATCCTGAGAACCTGCATATTCAGCCAGTTCATCAAACAATTCAGCAGACACCGAGTAAGGTGCGTGGGGAACTATAGAAACCGGCAATGGTTCAAGTTCAGCCTTAAATTGCCTTGCCCTTTCCATTGCTTCAGCGGCTACATCGGGCTTAAAGCCCATGATCTCCAAGAAGGTGAAATAGTAAAGAGGAGAATTGGCCTTTAAAGACTTTGAGATTAACCGATTAGAAATGTCTCCAACAGCCACAATCCCATTCTCATACATTTCAATATCAGCCTTCAACATGGCTACGTTCAACTCATATTCATCAGAAGTCCGCAACTTGATCACCGATTTTACAAATTCAGACAAACCGGTATGTTGTGGGATCTTGCCCCTGAGGTTGGACAATTCAAGATGACAATGCGTGTTTATAAAACCTGGAACCAGTAATCCCTCATAATAGGTAATGTCAAGGATTCGTCTTTCGTTCGCTTCCTGCGCGGTGTAAACACCGCTGATCATCCCTTTTGAATCAACTGCAAGCACCCCGTTCTTTATAGGCGCACCCGAGACGGGATATATATACGCTGCTGAAATATGAGAAATCATATGCAAAGAAAAGATTTTTCCATCTAAAAACTACTATGCCCCGTCTTCTCCCATCGCTAATATTACTTTTGTCATTTGATCTCTTATCTTTGGATGAAGAATAAGCTATGAATCGAATAGACAGACTTTTTGGAATACTTTTACTGCTCCAGACCAAAAAATATCTCTCTGCAGATAAAATTGCTGATCAGTTCCAGATCAGTACCCGGACGGTATACCGGGATATCAAAGCGTTACTAGAGCAGGGTGTCCCTATCAGTTTCGAACAGCCAAAGGGTTATTATATCGTACAGGGATATTTTCTGCCCCCTGTTTCTTTTTCTTCGGATGAAGCGAATGCCCTGTTAATTATGGAAAGGCTGGTGTCGCGCTTCGCTGATAAATCTATTTTTACCAATTATACTTCTGCACTTAATAAGGTAAAGGCTGTATTAAAGCACTCCCAAAAAGAGAAACTGGAACTGCTGAATGAAAGCATAAAGTTTCAGCTCCACCACGAATTGCTGAATGATGAGTTCGATCACCTGGCCGACCTGCAAAATGCCATCTCGGGTCAATGTATGATCGAGATCGACTATCAGAATAACAATAAAGAAAGCAGCAAGCGTAAAGTTGAAGCGATCGGCTTGATATTTTATGCCTTCAACTGGCACCTGATTGCCTGGTGCCACCTGCGCAAAGAATATCGTGACTTCAGGGTTTCCCGCATTGTAAACGTCCGAAACCTTAATGTCCCATTTACCAAAGCAGATCATATGCCTGTCAGCGAATACATGAAGCTTTTGCCGGTTAATTATTAAATGATAAAAACAGACTGACATAGGGTTGTCAGTGCTCCCTCTTTTCTTTGTGTTGTTAATCTTAAAATCATTAAAAACACAATATTATGAACAGAATTAAAATGTTTTTGAAAGAACTGGACGAAGCCGCAATAACCACACGAAAAATGCTGGAAAGGATCCCGACGGACAAATTTGATTGGCAACCACACCCAAAAAGCATGACCGTTAAAAGACTGGCCACGCATATTGCCGAGCTGCCATCATGGATCTCGATGACCCTGACTACCGATGAACTTGATTTTGCAAACAATCCTTATGCTCCTGTAGACGTAAAAAACACCGAAGAACTGTTGGCTTATTTTGAACGGTCGTTGGAGGACGGGCGCAGCCACCTTACAGATCAGTATGAAAATGTCCTGGATAAAGGATGGACCTTAAGGAACGGACAGCAGGTCTACAGTGTGGAACCAAAAGCAGATGTGATCCGCATGAGCCTAAACCAAACTGTTCATCACCGGGCACAGCTGGGCGTGTTCCTCCGACTCTTAAATATTCCAATACCGGGAAGTTTTGGTCCAAGTGCCGATGAAATGGATTTTTAAAATACATATTTTGGTAGTTTATATGGGTATAAATTGATTTCTTTGTAAAGAATTTCAATTTATACCCATACCATGTCTGATTCTACCACCCGGTTAAATAAATACATTAGTGAAAGCGGCTTATGCTCAAGAAGAGCTGCCGACAGATATATTGAGCAAGGAAATGTATTTATCAATGGCAAAAAAGCCAAAGTAGGTGACAAGGTGCTTTTCGGTGACATGGTTACTGTCAATGGTCAGACCATAGAACCGAAAGCGGTAGAAAACTCTGTTTTAATTGCCTATAACAAGCCTGTTGGCATTACCAGTACCACTGAAGCAGGCGTTAAGGGAAATATTGTTGATCATGTAAACCATAGCGAACGGGTATTTCCCATCGGACGTTTGGATAAAGACTCGCAGGGATTGATCTTTCTGACCAACAATGGCGACCTCGTAAACAAGATCCTCCGGGCGGGGAATAACCACGAAAAAGAATACCTGGTAACCGTAAACAAACCTGTTACTGACTCATTTTTAGCCGGTATGGCCAAGGGTGTACCTGTGTTGGGGGTAATGACAAAAAAATGCAAGGTACAACAAGAGAGTACTTTTGTATTCAGGATCATACTGATCCAGGGACTAAACCGGCAGATCAGAAGAATGTGTGAGCATTTTGGATTTGAGGTCACCAAGCTGGAAAGGGTGCGCATCATGAACATCAGTCTGAAGGGAATCCCTGTGGGCGAATGGCGTGAACTGACACCTGAGGAACAGACTGAAATATTTAACCTGGTGGCGAAGTCAAGTGCTTTGGAAGCTGCTTCCGCTCCAAAACGTGCAAATAAGAAATCTAAGGTACAGGCTGAAGAAGATCTTTCGAAAAATGTGACTCCTGGAAGAGTTGCAGGGAGGCTTACAGGTCCAAAAACATCCGGAAGAGGTCCTGCTAAAGGAGCTGCAGGTAAGAAGCCTGGAGCAAGAACCTCCGCTTCAGTAAGCAGGGAAGATCGTCCGGCTGGCGGTAAAGGCAAATCATTTGGTAAGGCTCCCGCAGCCAAACCTAAGGGAGGTGCAGCAGGAAATGATTGGTTTAAAGCCGGAGGCCCGAGCAAGAGGCCTGTTAAACCAGGCAATGGAAGATCCGGTGCTCCGGGTGCCAAAATCAAGAGTCCGAAACGATGAACGACTATAGCTTTACCAGACAATTACAATCCATATTGCAAAATTTGGTAACTTTGCACCAATGCCTGCTACAAAAATAGATATCCGTTCGTTGGATCTTACCCAACTTCAACAACACTTTACCGGGATGAAAGAGCCTGCCTATAGGGCAAAACAGGTTTATCAGTGGCTTTGGGAAAAATCGGCGCGTTCATTTGCTGAGATGAGTAACCTTTCTAAAGACCTTAGAAATAAATTAAATGAGCATTATGCCATCAATTTTGTCGAGGTAAACAATTCGCAATTCAGCAACGACCATACAATCAAAAATGCTTTTAGATTATTTGATGGAAATATTGTAGAAGGTGTTTTGATTCCCATGGATGATCGTATGACCGCCTGCGTAAGCTCGCAGGTTGGCTGCAGCTTAACTTGTAAGTTCTGTGCAACGGGTTATATGGACCGCAAACGGAACCTAAATGCGGACGAGATCTATGACCAGGTGGTGCTTATCGACCAGCAGGCAAAAAAAAATTACAACGCCCCACTTACCAATATTGTTTACATGGGCATGGGCGAACCGCTGCTGAATTACGCCAATGTGATGAAGTCTATCGAGCGGATCACAGCACCGGATGGTTTAAATATGTCCTACAAGCGTATAACGGTTTCCACTGCTGGCATATCAAAGATGATTAAAAAGCTGGCAGATGACGGTGCCAAGTTTAACCTCGCCTTGTCGCTTCATGCTGCAAATGACCAGAAGCGGAATGAGATCATGCCTATCAACGAACACAATTCATTGAAGGCGCTTGCTGAATCCTTAAAGTACTATTTTGCAAAGACCAAAAACCCGGTAACTTACGAATATATTGTTTTCAATAACTTCAACGATGAGATTGAGGATGCCATGGAACTGGCAAAATTCTGTAAGCATGTGCCCTGCAAGGTAAATCTAATTGAATATAACCCGATACAGTTTGCCGACTTCATTAATGCAGAAGGTGACAAGATCGATGCTTTCTCTAATTATCTGAAGCACCAGGGGATCACCACGAATATCAGACGCAGCCGTGGTAAGGACATTGATGCAGCCTGCGGCCAATTAGCCGTGAAGGAGCAAAAATAAATAATTTACCTATGTCAAGCTAAAACGCATTAGATTGACAACATGAATCTATTCCAACGCATTTTAAAAGACCTGACGGGCCTTTTGTTCCCTGATCTTTGCTGCGGATGCGGAACTTACTTATACAAGGGAGAAACGCAGCTCTGCACAAAATGTATCTATAAACTTCCTTATACCGACCATCATCTCCATTTAGAAAACCGGGCAGCCCGGCAGCTATGGGGTCGCCTGCCCTGCAATGCGGTGATGTCCCTGTTTTATTTTAAAAAGGGCGCACGCGTACAAAATATCATCCATCATTTAAAATACAAAGGGCGTATGGACCTGGGGATAAAATTAGGCGGTATGATCGCCGAAAAACTGCTGATGAACATTACTTATACAGACATTGATCTGATCATTCCTGTACCACTGCACCGTAACAGGGAAAGGCAGAGAGGCTACAATCAAAGCCTCTGCATTGCAAAAGGAATCTCAGCCACATTGAATTTACCACTGAACGCTGTTAGCCTGTTGCGTAAAAAAGCTACGGGCAGCCAGACCAAAAAAGGACGGTATAAGCGTTTTGAAAATATGAAGGGCGTTTTTTTAACTGCCAGTACCGCAGCACTGAAAGGCAAGCACATTTTGCTGGTGGATGATGTGATGACTACAGGCGCTACATTAGAAGCATGTGGCATCGCGCTGTTTGGAGCAGGGATTGAAAAACTAAGTATAGCCACTGTGGCCTTTGCTGAATAAATTTTCGAGTACGGCATCGGGGCATATACGCTAAAAGAAAATTTCTAAAACAAATCTGCCATAACATGGTTTATGTGTGGAGAGCGTTAATTTAGATGGTAAGGGCCGATGTTTCCTACAAAGGATATCGGCCCATTACTTTTCAGACGCTTCAGCGACGCTTCTCCATTCCTTAAAGGGAATTTAAGCGGATCACAGCCCAACTTTAAAAAAAGCAAAAAAATTCACCTTGATATTTGCCAATTCAAAAATAATTTACACCTTTGTGGCGAGAGCGTTAATTTTAAGGGTCGATACACTCATTCTTTGAGTTGTCGGCCCTTTATCTTTTAGCCTACTCGGGTCATTTATACAAATGAAGGAACAGCAGATCCCTGATTTCTTCCGGCTTGAATGGCTTTAAAATATGTCCGTTCATTCCTGATTCCTTAAATTTACTGTATTCATTGTGCAGTGTAGATGCCGTTAGCGCAATGATTGGAATGTTCTTAAAATAATCGCCAGGAATAGCCCTGATCATACGCGTAGCTTCAAAGCCGTCAATCCCCGGCATTTTGATGTCCATAAAGACGAGATTGTACGCATGTTGCTGAACCTTCTCGACGGCCTCTTCCCCACTGAAAGCGGTATCTATCTTGACTCCAAACTTATCGAGTATCCTTTTGGCAATTAATATATTAATCTCGTTGTCATCTACGACCAATATATGCTTACCGCCAAATGTAACAAGCGGTGAACCCGGTGCAGCCATTGAAGAGACGGCGGATGCGGTTGAAAATTTAAGGATAAATGAAAAACAGGTCCCCTCCCCCTCAGTACTCTGAACCTCAATATCGGAGTTATATAGCTGTAACAATTTTTTTGTAATGGCTAAACCGAGTCCTGTCCCTCCATATTTTCTTGAAATATCTGTTTTGGCCTGTGTAAAGGTCTCGAAAATATAGCTCAACTTATCTTTTGGGATGCCAATTCCGTTATCAGCAACCTCAAACTGAATCTCTGCATCTTCTCCCTGCATAGCGTTCAATCTTAACTTAAGGGTAATGTTACCATTGTCCGTAAATTTAATGGCATTTCCCAACAAATTCATGAGGATCTGATAAAGCCTGGTTTTGTCGCCAATTACAAGCGCTGGAATCCCATCATCGTACAACAAAGCGAGGGTATTCCCTTTCCTTGCCGCATTTATATTTAAAGAAGTAACGATATCTGTAACCAGGGCTTTTAGACTGAATGGTATCGGCTCAAGCTGCAGATTACCTGTTTCTATTTTTGTAAAATCAAGGATATCATTAATGATGTTAAGCAGGTTTTCTCCAGAGAACTTTAGAATCTTAAGGTCTTCGATCTGAGACGGCTTAGGATCGTTGTCCATTAGCAAATGGGTCATCCCTAATACCGCATTAAGCGGAGTTCTGATCTCGTGGCTCATCACTGAAAGGAACATCTCCTTAGCTTCGCTAAGCTGCAGGGCCTGTTCTTTTGCTTCTACCATTTCGCATTCTATCTGCTTGCGCTGGGTAATATCTGTAATCAGGTCGATCTGTCGTTCAAGCTTACCTTTACCATCTATAACCGGGGTATTAGAGATGGACAGCCACACCGTTGTTCCGTCTTTTTTCTGAGCTTGAACTTCAATAGAATAGGGTTCTTTATTCTTTGATTTCTTTCTGGCCTCAAGGATCAGCAGCTTTTGGGCAGTGTTATTCTCAGCAGAAAGAACGTCGCCCAATTTCTTCCCCTGAAGTTCAGTCAGCGTATAACCTGTAAGTTTTTCAAGAGACTGGTTTACCCATGTGGTATTGCATTCCCGGTCAGAGATATTTACCCCGGTATTGGTTTCGCTGGCTACCAGCGACAATACCTGGAGTTCTTCCTCAGCACTTTTTTTCTCTGTAATATCAATAATAATCTCTACTTCCGTTTCTACCTTTCCCTCCTCATTAAAAACCACAGTATTATATATGGAAAGCCATATCGGGCGCTTGTCTTTTCGGTAGGCAAGCAGATCAACAGTAAAGGACTGTTTCATTTTGGTGAGGTCCCTTGCCCGCGCCAGTAAATCCATATCTGTTTTAGGACCGGAGATCAAATCTCCAAGACGCTTTCCCTTCAGATCGTCGAGGTTAAATCCTGTGATTTTTTCAAAAGCATCATTAACCCAGGTTACATGATTGTTGGCGTCGTTTATAACCACCGCATTGTTGACCTTACTGGCTACGAAAGAAAGCTTCATCAGTTCATGCTCTACTTTTTTATTTTCGGTAATGTCTCTACCGTAAGCATACCAACGACCATTTTTAGCAACCATAGTCCAGCTTATCCAACGGACGACACCTGTCTTGCTTACTATCCTGAAATCGACCAGAAATTCCTTAATTCTTTCTTTAAGCCCCTTTTCTATAGTTTTTAACACGCTGTTCATGTCGTCACTATGGCAAAAGTTCCAGATATTCAGGTTCAGGGCTTCCTCTACCGTATATTCCAGGATGTTAGTGACCGCATCATTAATAAACAACAGTTTACCGTTGTTGTCGAGGATACAGTGTATTTCCGGCGATACTGCAGAGATATTTAATAGTTCTTCGAACCGTTGGGTATTCGTAAACAGTTCCTCGCTTCTTCTTTTTAAGGAGAGATGGATGATGACCTCCCTGGCCAGCGTTTCCAGCCCTTCTTTCTGATCAGCAGTGAACGTCCTTGGAACTACATCGAAAACGCAGACCGATCCCAGCTTTAAACCGTTCTCGTCGATAAGTGGAGCACCCGCATAAGACCTTAGGTAAGGTTCATTTGTAACAGATGGATGATTTTTGAATCTGCCGTCCCTAAGGGTATCAGAAA
>CAMLDJ010000235.1 GCA_946478755.1 uncultured Pedobacter sp.
AGATTTTTCTTTGCCCATAACTATATCGATTTGTTGAGTTTATTATTATTGTTGTTTTTCCTGGTATCTGTTTTAACTTTTTCCTTCTTATCTTGCTCATCTGCCTGTATGTCCATCACAATTTGTTGGCGGACGACAGAATCTATAAGTTTATTAGTCTGTTTTGAAGTATCTGCGACGCGTTCCTTGACGACTTTACCCGTTAACGAATCGATTTTGTTCCTCTCGCAAACAATCTGGTTGGTATATTTAACATTTATAGTTTTATAAGTATTCCATCCTACCTTGGGCATTGCCTTTTTATAAAAAACAAGGAGGTTCCTCATCTTTGTTTCCAGTGAGTCTGCGCTACCCAGCACAATGCGCTGGTTGCCTACCCTTGGAATGAGCTCTATATCTTTTACATTATTCACATACATCTGTTCGATCTGGGCATCCCATAGCGTGTCTTTCTTTATGTACAGCGCCACCTTATAAAGATCAGCAGCCAGCGGGGTAATCAGTGTATCTACCTTGCCGCTAAAATGCTCCATAATATTTCCATTTGCCACCAGCACATTCGCGGTAAAATTGGGCGACATCGGCATTTTCAATCCATTGCTGTCAATGTAATAATCTTGTCCAGCAGCATTGATCAACCTCAAAACGGGCTGCCGTTGCTTTATCTTAATCTGTATCACGCCATTCATATCCGCATAAACAGTCGCATACGCAATGTAGGGGTTAGCTATGATGCTCTTTTCGATCTGTTGCAGATTGACATCCATAAGGTGCTGCCCAATCAATGAACCCTGGCTTTGCCTTAAGATGGCATCAACCTCTTCACGTTCAATAAAATTATCCGCTCCCGGGATCAGTATCTTCACATTGGTGCAAACCACTGTTTTCTTTTTCCCCTCAACAAAACTCATCAGTACAACCAGGCCGCTCAGACAAAAAACCCAGGCAAAACATTTAAAAACACGCATCCAGTTCATCCTTTTAAGCATAAGTCAGAATTGCTTTAAGTGGTTGTATCAATGTATCTATATCTCCGGCGCCAACAGTTAAAAGTAACTCAGGCCTTCTTTCTTTTATACGTTCCAGCACCAAATCTTTTCCACATATCTCTTTAGAAGTCAGCGGAATCTTATCCAACAGCAACTGTGAATTTACACCTGGCAAGGGCAGTTCACGGGCAGGATAAATTTCCAGCAGCAAAAGATCATCAGCCGAGCTTAAAACTTGTGCAAAGCCATCTGCAAAATCGCGTGTACGGGTAAACAGATGTGGTTGAAAGATGACGGTTAATTTCTTTTCAGGATACAGCTGTCTTACTGCATCAAAACAGGCACGCAACTCCTCCGGGTGATGCGCATAGTCATCAATATAAATGTGTTCCGGCTCATTAACTACATATTCAAACCTTCTTTTTACCCCCTTGAAAGATTCAATGGCATCTTTTATTTTCTGTGCATCTATGCCGAGCTTAAGCGCTACAGCAATAGCCGCTACTGCATTTTCAACATTGTGATTTCCGGGAAGCATCAGCCCGATGTCAGGGATGGCCACTTCAGCATCTACATAATCAAACACAAATCTCGATCCTTTCACCCTGATGTTTTGTCCTTTGATCTGCGATGGTAAACCAGCACTGTAGCTCAATCCTTGATCCAGGGAAAGTCCATCTTTGACAAATAATGCCCCCCCCGGTTTCAGCTGCGAAGCAAAAATCCTGAAAGATTCCTGTAAATGGCCCTCGTCGCCATAAATATCCAGATGATCTGCATCCATGGAAGTCACTACCGATATATCCGGATGAAGTGTTAAGAAAGAACGGTCATATTCATCCGCTTCCACAACAACCACATTATTTCCACCGATGATAAAATTGCTGCCGTAATTGGTCGCGATCCCTCCGAGAAAGGCAGTGCAGCCATAACCACTCGCGATCAAAACATGCGCAACGATAGCGGATGTTGTGGTCTTGCCATGCGTACCCGCAACGGCGATACAAAACTGGCCTTTACTAATGATGCCCAATACCTCTGAGCGTTTCTTTAAAACAAAGCCATTATCCCTGAAATAATTTAATAGTTCAGCATCTTTAGGGATGGCCGGTGTATAGACAATTAGAATATCTTCACTTTTTTCGCGGAACAATGCAGGCAATGCCGCACTATCATCTATATAAGACACCAGAATTCCCTCTTCCTCCAAGGCCATGGTCAGACCTGTACGCGTTTTATCGTATCCACATACCACACAGCCTCGTTTGGCAAAGTAACGGGCAATAGCGCTCATGCCTATCCCCCCGACACCTACAAAATAGACCCGCTGTATATTGTTCAGTTCCATCAGTTGTTGCCCTCCCCTTCTGCCAGTAGCATGACTTGTTTTGCAATTAAGTTATCTGCATCCGGCAAAGCCATCTTTGCGATCTGCTCCGCATAAATTTTACTTTTCTCTTTATCTTTCAACAAGCTTAAGGCGGCTGTTACCAGTGTATCCTCGGCTGCCCGGTCTGCAATCATCATCGCCGCATTGTTTTGTACCAGCGCCAATGCATTTTTTGTCTGATGATCTTCAGCAACATTGGGGGAAGGCACCAATATCACCGGCTTTTTAATCAGGCACAATTCAGCAATAGTACCCGCCCCTGCTCTTGAAATGATCAGATCAGCAGCGGCGTAGGCCAGATCCATTTTGTTTAAAAACTCAAGGATCCTGATATTGGGATGAAAATCAAGGCCCAAACGCTCCACAATTTGTTTATAATAGAATTTACCGGTTTGCCAGATGACCTGTACGTCGGCTTCTAAAAATTCCTTAATGTGTTTTTCTATGCTTTTATTCAATGTTCCGGATCCAAGACTTCCGCCCGTTACCAATATGGTTTTCTTTAAGGGGTCAAGCTTCAACAGTTCGGCACCGGCGTAGTGCTTATTCAACACGTCAACCACATCCCTCCTCACGGGATTACCTGTTTTCAGCAAATTTGCAGCAGGAAAAAACTGCTCCATCCCATCGAATGCCACACAAATTTTTGCAGCATTTTTTCCCAGCCATTTATTGGTTATGCCCGCGTAAGAATTCTGCTCCTGGATCAGGTAGGGAATCTTTTTTAACGAAGCAGCAAACAGGATCGGGCCGGATGCATATCCACCTACCCCTACAACTACGTCTGGTTTAAAATCAGCAATTATTCGCATGGCCTTGCGCGTACTTCCAAGCAGTTTAAAAGGCAAACTTAAATTCCTGACAATGGAGCCTCTTTGTATCCCGCTGATGTTTAAGCCAATAATTTTGTAGCCGGCAGCAGGCACCTTCTCCATTTCCATACGGCCGTTTGCACCAACAAATAAAATTTCGCAGCCAGGCTCGATACGCTTCAGCGCATTAGCTATGGCTATGGCCGGGAAAATATGCCCGCCAGTACCGCCTCCTGAAATTATTATCCTTGCTGGTCTCATTATTTTATTTTTAAAGCTTATCGCCCTGTCTTTTCTCTTTTATCTTTAATCTTACTATGCCATTGCAGGTATCTCCCCCACAATCACTTTTTTACTTCCCTGTTCCTCAACATCTCTACTTACGCTTAATATGATGCCAAAGGCTATACTTGTAAATATCATTGATGTTCCACCCATACTTACTAAAGGTAAAGGCACTCCTGTTACCGGACCCAGGCCAACTGCAACCGCCATATTCGCAAAGGCCTGTATGGTTAGGCTAAAACTCAATCCGGCAGCCAGCAAAGCGCCAAAAGCCTTGGGACTTTGAGTCACAATTCTTACACACCGGTACAGCAATACCAGGTAGAGCAGGATCACCATTATTGCTCCGATTAACCCATATTCTTCAACGATAATGGCAAAAATAAAATCTGAATAAGGATGCGGTAAAAAGTTACGTTGTGTACTGTTTCCCGGTCCCTTTCCAAATACTCCTCCCGTAGCGAGGGCAATTTTCGACTGGTCGGCCTGATAGGTCTTATCCGAATTCTGCAGCTCAGGATGCAAGAATGAATTTACCCTTGATTTGTAAGTGGCAGCTCTTGGTCCCAGGAATACGATAAACAACAACAATACCGCCCCACCGGCACATACCATCCCAATCTGCTTAATACTGATCCTCCCTATGATCAGCAACAAGATACTCACCCCGAAAAGCATCAGTGCAGTAGAAAGGTTGGCCCAGGCTATCAGTACAAAGACTATACATACAGAGCCCATAATTGGGATAAAGGCTTTTTTAACGTCTTTAATATTCTCCTGCTTCCTGGTCAGCATCCTGGCCAGAAAAGTAATCAGGGCTATTTTGGCCAGATCTGAAGTCTGGAAGGTCAGGCCAATTACCGGAATTTTCACCCAACGGGATGCATCGTTAATATTTGCGCCAAAAACCGCAGTATAGAACAGCAAGGGAATGGTAATGATCATCAATACCTTCGAAATCCCTGCATAGTATTTATAATCAAGCAAATGCGCAATATAGATCATACCAATCCCCATCACCACGAAAATCAGATGCTTGGTTAGCAAGATCTTCTCTACAGTTTTCCCCGTCTTATAAGCATAAGTTCCGGTTGCACTGTAAACGGTTAGTATGGAAATCATCGACAAAAGGATAATGATCAGCCAGATCCAGCGGTCTCCTTTTGTTTTATCTAAAAGCTTATTTATTGCAATCATAATCTACAATTCTTTAACAGCTGCCTTAAACTGGTTACCCCGGTCTTCATAGTTCTTAAACAGATCAAAGCTGGCGCAGGCAGGAGAGAGCAGTACTGTATTTCCTTTTTTTGCCAGATGATAAGCTACCTGAACCGCTTCATGAGCTGAAAATGTGTTAACAATAATTTCAACATCATCTTCAAATGCTTCGTGAATCCGTTTATTATCTTTGCCCAAACATACAATGGCCCGTACCTTCTCACGTACCATATCCTTTAACATGTCGTAATCATTTCCCTTATCAACACCACCCATAATTAATATGATGTCGGCACTTACACTTTCCAATGCATACCATGTGGAATTCACATTGGTAGCCTTCGAATCATTGATGTAATCCACACCGGAAATCTTTGCAACGTGCTCCAGCCGATGCTCAATATTTTTAAAATCCCCCATACTCTCCCGTATAGCAGTATTTCTGATATCTAATACCTTAGCTACTATGCCCGATGCCATAGAGTTATAAATATTGTGTTTCCCCTGCAGGGCTAAATCTGTAATAGACATGGTTAGTGGGTCGTTTAGGTTTATATTGATGTGTATGTTGTTGCTTTCAAGGTAGGCTCCTGCTTCAATCTTCTTTCTGATCGAAAAGGGATATGTTTTTGCGTTCAGCTTTGTGCTTTTCAGCACCTTTAAAGTTTCCTCATCATCAGCACAGTAAATAAAAACATCATCACTGTTCTGGTTTTGTGCAATCCTCATCTTTGACGCAGCATAATTGCCCAATTTATAATCGTAGCGATCTAAATGATCAGGGGTTATATTTAAGAGCACTGCGATATCCGCTTTAAAATCGTACATGTCGTCCAGCATAAAGCTGGATATCTCCAATACATACCAGTCGAAGTCTGACATCGCTACCTGTGCGGCAAAACTGTGACCTATGTTTCCCGCAAGTCCAACATTTAGTCCTGCGTTCTTTAAAATATGATAGGTCAGCATCGTTGTAGTTGTCTTACCATTAGAGCCTGTAATGCAGATCGTTTTCGCATTGGTGTAGCGTTTGGCAAACTCAATCTCAGATACGACAGGGATCTGCTGGGCCTTAACCGCTCTGATGATGGCGGCGTTGTCTGGTATTCCGGGACTCTTAATTACTTCAACTGCGGTAAGTATTTCTGCCTCGCTATGTTTATTCTCTTCGTAGGTGATATTCAGTTCCTGTAACTTTTCCTTATACTGGGATGGGATTGGTCCAAAATCAGACAAGAACACGTCGAAGCCTTGCTTCTGCGCCAGCATTGCTGCACCAATCCCGCTTTCTCCGCCCCCAAGAATTGCTATTAGCTGTTTTCCCATTACCGTAGTTTTAAAGTGATGATCGTGATGATGGCCAGCAGGATTCCGATGATCCAGAACCGCGTTACAATTTTTGCTTCATGGTACCCTTTTTTCTGATAATGATGATGCAGCGGCGACATTAAAAATATCCTTCTGCCTTCACCGAATTTCCTCCTGGTGTACTTGAAATAGGAAACCTGCATAATTACTGACACCAGCTCAATCAGGAACAACCCGCATAAAATTGGGATCAAAAGCTCCTTGCGAATCATAATGGCGAATGACGCAATGATTCCCCCGATGGCCAAACTTCCGGTGTCACCCATAAAAACCTGAGCAGGATAAGAGTTATACCAAAGGAAGCCAACGCAGGCCCCAACAAAAGCGCCTGCAAAGATCATGAGCTCACCTGAATTAGGAATGTACATGATATTCAGATAATCTGCAATTACTGTGTTACCTGAAACATAAGCCAGTAAACCGAGGGTAATACCAATTATTGCTGACGTACCTGT
Organism: uncultured Pedobacter sp.; assembly: GCA_946478755.1. Next base: position 6,518 of record CAMLDJ010000235.1, read on the forward strand.
AGCCAGACCATCAATACCATCTGTAATATTGGCACCATTTGATACCGCTGTAATGATGAACACCGTAAAGGCCAGAAATATCAGGAATGCATATTTTTCATACCCTGGTCCCAAAAACTTAAGCACTTTGGCGTAATCAAACTCGTTGTTCTTATAAAAAGGGACATTTGTTAAAGTCGACTTCACATCTTGCGTATAATAAAAACTTTCCCCTTTCTGCCTCAATACCATAGGGGCAGTAGCTTTCGAAACACTTGTTTCATCAACTGTTTGTCTGACTACAATATTGGGGTTGAAATACATCGTCCAGCCAATGATCAAAGCGAGTCCGACCTGACCAACTATCTTAAACTTTCCTGCCAGGCCTTCTTTATTTTTTCTAAATACTTTGATATAATCATCAACGAAACCGATGATCCCCATCCAGATAGTGGTGACAATCATGAGGATCACGTAAATATTTGTCAGATTGGCCAGAAGCAATGTAGGCACCAGAATACCCAACAGAATAATGATCCCGCCCATCGTAGGTGTGCCCTGCTTTTGCATCTGCCCTTCTAAGCCGAGGTTCCTTACTGTTTCTCCAACTTGCATTTTTTGCAGGTAATTGATCAGTCTCCGGCCATAAACGGTAGTGATGATGAGGGATATAATGATCGCCAATGAAGTACGGAAAGTGATATATTGGAACAACCTCAATCCGGGGAACTCGTAATGCTGGTTCAGGTATTCAAATAGATAATATAACATTAGCCGATTAAGTTTAATTGTTCCGTTAACACTTCCTTATCATCAAAATGATACCTGACCCCGTTTATTTCCTGGTATTTTTCATGTCCTTTACCTGCCAGCAAAATAATATCACCCGGCTTAGCTAAATGACAAGCTGTTTTTATCGCTTCTCTTCTATCTACTATACTCAAAGTCTTACGCTTATTTGTCGGAGACACCCCTTTTTCCATTTCTTCAACTATCGCCTGCGGGTTTTCTGTTCTTGGATTATCTGAGGTCAGGATCACCTTGTCACTCCAGTCGCAGGCCACCTGTGCCATAACAGGGCGTTTCGCTTTATCCCTGTCACCCCCGCAACCTATGATGGTAATCACCTGCTCCGTTCCTTTTCTGATGTCCTGTATCGTACTCAACACATTCTGAACGGCATCGGGCGTATGCGCATAATCCACAATTCCAATGATCCCGTTTAAGGTTAAATAATCAAACCTGCCTTCAGCTCCGGTCAGATTACTCAGCATGGTCAATACCGTTAACTTGTCCTGGTTAAGCAACATTGCCGTTCCATAAACGGCCAGCAAATTATAAGCATTAAATGATCCGACCAGTTTAAAGAAAACGTCTGCACCGTCGATCTCAAGTTCCAGCCCGTTAAAACTATTTTCTATGATCTTTGCTTTGAAGTCGGCAAGCTGCTTCAATGCATACGTCTTCTTTACAGCCTTTGTATTTTGCAGCATCACCATTCCGTTTTTATCGTCCAGATTCGTCAGGGCAAAAGCAGCGCCGGGCAATACCTCAAAAAATGCTTTCTTGGCTTTAATATAATTATCAAATGTCTTATGGAAGTCAAGGTGATCGTGCGTGATGTTAGAGAACACCCCTCCTGCGAAGCTTAAACCTTCTATTCTATGCTGTACAACAGCATGGGAACTTACTTCCATAAAACAGTAATCACAACCAGCATCCACCATGTCCTGTAAAAGCGCATTCAACGCAAGGGGGTTTGGGGTAGTATGTGTGGCAGGGATCACCCGGTCATTAATGTGATTCTCTACCGTTGAAATCAGTCCGACCTTGTAGCCCAGCTCACGAAATAATTTAAACAGCAAGGTTGCAATGGTTGTCTTCCCATTGGTACCGGTAATTCCAATCAGCTGCAATTTAGCAGATGGATTACCATAGAAGTTGGCTGCCGCTTTTCCAAGCGCTACCGAACTGTTTTGTACCTGGATGTAAGTTACCGAATCCACAATTTCATCAGGCAGCCGCTCACAAACCACCACGGCAACACCTGATTTAGTCACTGCGTTGATGTAATCATGGCCATCAGACAAAGTACCCCTGATTGCGAAAAAAACAGCATTATGAGTTGCCTGGCGGGAATCGAACACCAAAAGGCTCACTTCCCTGTTAGTCTGACCTACCAGGTTAGTTATTGTTATCCCATATAAAATTTCCTGCAACTGCATCTTATTGTAAATCTATTAGCACTGATAATCCTTTTCCTATTTTG
>CAMLDJ010000236.1 GCA_946478755.1 uncultured Pedobacter sp.
GATAAGTTCTTTACTTTATTTCTTCATCAACCGATAATGGTTTTACTTAATTTGTAGATTAATAGGGAATCGTGTGTAAATCACGAACTGTCGCGCAACTGTAAGTAACACAAAAAGTTTTTGCCCTTAGCATATCCACTGCTCCGTAAACGGAATGGGAAGGATGGTAAAAATGTTACAAGTCAGGAGACCTGCCTTTATCGAATTGACAATGCTTTCGCGATATAAAGCACAGGTTGAGTTTGATGCCTATATGCACATTCCATCAGGAAGAGGTATGCATGTGCATCTCTGTTTTTCCTTAATTTTAATCCGTTTGCATTGCGAAGTTCAGCAAAAGAGCTTTTAACTGATTTTTTCAACAATTAAAAAGCAAGAAAATGCTAACAAACAATCTGGGCTACCCGCGTATTGGTAGTAAAAGAGAACTCAAAAAAGCCTGCGAGCAGTATTGGTCAGGTGAGTCAGGTATTCAAAGCCTGGTGCAAACAGGCCGGGACATCCGTAAGCAGAACTGGGAGCTGCAAAAAGTGGCAGGGATAGACCTGATCCCCTCCAATGATTTTTCGTTTTATGATCAGGTATTAGACCTTTCGCTGACCGTTGGCGCGATTCCAAAGCGTTATCATGAAGTCATCCTGAATAAAGACAATTCCGAACTCGATCTTTATTTTGCAATGGCAAGGGGCTATCAGAAAGATGGGCTGGACATTACCGCAATGGAAATGACGAAATGGTTTGATACCAATTATCATTACATCGTTCCCGAATTTTTAAAGGATCAGCAGTTTAAACTATTTTCTAACAAGCTACTCAATGAGTACAATGAAGCGCTAAGACTGGGAATTAAAACCAAGCCAGTGGTTATAGGGCCTGTTTCTTATTTATTATTGGGTAAGGAAAAAGAAAGCGGATTTGACCGCATAGACCTGGTTAGAAATCTTTTACCGGCTTATGTGGAATTGCTTAAAAAACTGGAAGAACAACATGTCGAATGGGTACAGTTTGATGAGCCCTTTCTGACAATGGACCTGACTGAAAAGGATAAGGAAGCTTTTAAATATGTATATGGAGCGTTTAAAAAGCAATTTCCGAAACTGAAAACCTTATTGGCCACCTATTTCGGCGCTCTGCAGGACAATATCGAGCTGACGGTAACTTTGCCGGTACACGCGTTGCACATTGATCTCGTGCGTGGCCCTGGGCAACTCAACGTTGTTTTGGACCAAATCCCTGCCCAAATGAGTTTATCACTTGGTTTGGTTGATGGGCGTAACATCTGGAAAAACGATTTCGACGCCGCTTTGGCTTTGATTAAAGCCGCCGCCGGAAAATTAGGCGACAACAGATTGATCATTAGCCCCTCTTGCTCGTTAATCCACTCACCTTGTGATCTTGAACTGGAAACCAATGAAGCGGTATTGACCCCAGAGATTAAACAATGGCTTTCATTTGCGAGGCAAAAAGTTGAGGAGGTAGTCATCTTAAAGCAACTGACTGAGGGCGAAGAAGCTGCCCAGCTAAAGTTAATAGCGAACCGAAAAGCGAACGACAACCGAAAGACATCCGATTTGATCCATAATGATTCAGTTAAACAGCGTGTGACAGGTATTGCTGTGAAAGATGATCAAAGGGACAAGCCTTTTTCTGTTCGCCGCGACTTGCAGTCTGCCGCTTTAAACCTTCCGTTGTTCCCCACTACAACCATTGGTTCATTCCCACAGACAGCGGAGGTACGCAGCTGGAGGGCCAGGTTTAAAAAAGGGGAATTAAGTGTCGCAGCGTACGACGCTTTAATAGAAAAAGAAACCGAAGAAACCATCCGTTTTCAGGAAGATGCAGGAATTGACGTGCTGGTACATGGAGAGTTTGAACGGAATGACATGGTGGAATATTTTGGTGAGCAGCTGGCCGGTTTTACTTTCACTAAAAATGGCTGGGTACAAAGCTATGGTAGCCGATGTGTAAAGCCACCCGTCATTTTCGGGGATGTTTTTCGCCCTGAGCCTATGACAGTAAAATGGTCCGCTTATGCACAATCTTTAACTGAAAAGTGGGTTAAAGGGATGCTTACTGGACCTGTTACGATATTGCAATGGTCATTTGTACGCAATGATCAGCCACGTTCGGAAACCTGTACACAGATAGCACTGGCCATACGAGATGAGGTGACAGATCTCGAGAATGCAGGAATTAAGATCATTCAGATTGATGAGCCGGCCATACGGGAAGGCTTGCCTTTGCGTAAGTCAGATTGGCAAAGCTACCTGGAATGGGCTGTTCGTGCCTTCAGGATTTCCGCCAGCGGAGTAAAGGATGATACACAGATCCATACGCACATGTGCTATTCTGAATTCAATGACATCATTCAGAACATTGCCGACATGGATGCGGACGTGATTACCATCGAATGCTCGCGCTCGCAAATGGAGCTGCTTGATGCTTTTGCTGATTTCAAGTATCCCAACGAAATCGGGCCGGGCGTGTATGACATTCATTCGCCCCGCGTCCCAGCCAAAGAGGAAATGATTTTTTTGCTTGAAAAAGCCAGAAAGGTCATTCCGGCAGCTCAGCTTTGGGTAAATCCGGACTGTGGTTTAAAGACCAGACATTGGGAGGAAACTAAGAAAGCGTTAACAGAAATGGTAGCTGCTGCAAAAGTACTGCGGGAATCTGTGGAAGAAGCTGTAACTTTGTAAAAAAAAGGAAGGCAGGCATGGCACCTGCCTTCCTTTACAGAATTACGTACGCACAATGAGAATAAGGAAAAATGCGGTGATTACCGCGGTCGGAGGTTATGTTCCGGAAACGGTTCTGAGTAACCACGACCTCGAAAAAATGGTGGATACCAATAATGAATGGATAGTTGCAAGGACTGGGATAAAAGAGAGAAGGATTGTAAACGACCCCAATATTGCTACTTCAGATATGGCTACCTATGCGCTGAAGAGATTAATGGAAGATAGCAGTGTTGATCCGGATGAGATAGATTGTGTGATCGTATCTACTTCTACACCTGATTACGTAATGGTCAGTACAGGAAGTATGGTGTGTGAAAAAGCAGGATTAAAAAATGCCTGGGGAATTGATACCAATGCAGCTTGCAGCGGTTTTTTATATGCCTTAACGCTTGGCGCCAGTATGATTGAAAGCGGTCGCTGTAAAAAAGTGATTGTAATCGGCGCGGATAAAAACAGTTCCATAGTAAATTATACCGACCGCAATACCTGCATCCTTTTCGGAGATGGTGCCGGAGCGGTTTTACTGGAACAAACTGAAGAGCCCGTTGGCTTAATGGACAGCTTTTTCAGAACGGATGGTAGTGGCAAGGAAAATCTGATTGTTACGGCTGGCGGTTCTAAATTTCCTGCATCACAGGCTACATTGGATGAGCGGCTCCATTATGTACGTCAGGATGGAAGGGTAGTATTTAAAGCTGCCATTCAGGGTATGACAGACACCTGCAATGAAGTTTTGAGGTCGAACGACCTAGTCAGTACGCAGATTGATTACCTGATCCCGCATCAGGCAAATTTAAGGATCATCCAATCGGTGGGCGATTATCTCGGTTTGTCTGCCGGACAGGTCAAAGTGAACATAGATCGTTACGGCAATACTACTGCTGCAACCATCCCTTTGTGCTTGTGGGACTTCAAAGACGATTTTAAATACGGTGATAAAATGATACTTACGGCCTTTGGTGCCGGGTTTTCATGGGGCGCGACCTACCTTAAATGGGGGCAGCTTCGACAGTCTAAAAAAGATTAAACTTTAGAAGAAAGCTTCAACAACGCCAAAGAATATGATGTGCCGAATCGTTTCACATTAGTGTGAAGCGATTTTTTTATGCCTAAATTTCTGGCTGGTTAATTTTTTTGTATATTACTCCCTGCATCCCTGTTGTTTCAAGTATTTTTTTTATTTTTTTGCAGCAAATGTGTAAGCCTTTATGGGGAGAATTACCGCTAAAAACATCGTGTTCATTACAGGCGCATTCGTTACCAATGGATGCTGGGACGAGTGGAGAACTTATTTCGAAAGTAATGGATACACCACTCACGCCCCTGCATGGCCGTTTAAAAATGGCACTGCAACAGAATTGCGTCGCAGACAACCTGAGGATACAGACCTGGCGACTTTAACCTTGTCTGAACTGGTTGATCATTATGTGGCTTTTGTAGCAGGCTTTCCTGATAAGCCGATCGTTATCGGCCACTCATTAGGTGGATTAATTACACAGATCATTTTGAACAAGGGACTGGCAGATGCAGGGGTGGCTATTCACTCTGTCCCCACGTTGGGCGTATTCCCTTATGAATTCCCTTTCTTTAAGACAGCCTGGAAATCCCTGGGATTATTTACGTCAGTAAAAAAAACATATTTAATGTCTTTTAAAGACTGGCAGTATGCAGTTGTCAATGAAATGCCCCTGGAGGAACAGAATATAGCCTATCAAAAGTTTACCATACCTGAATCAAAAATTGTTGCCAGAGGTGGTTTAACCCGAACCGCAAAAGTAGATTATAAAAAAGAGCATGCCCCATTGCTGTTTACCTCCGGCAGTATCGATAACATCATACCCGCACATTTGAATTACCGGAACTATAAAAAGTATTCGAAAAATAATTCGGTGCTTCATTACAAGGAATTTCCAGGTCATAACCACTTCGTACTGGGGCAGCCAGGCTGGGAGCGCAAGGCGGCGTTCATATTGAACTGGCTAAAGGTCACCTGAGGACCGTTTTATCGTAAAAAATTCTTTTTTTTAAAGCAATCCTCGTCGCGGATACTTACATTTGCAAAGAAATGCTACTGAAACCAATTTCCATTGTGCTTTTGTTTAGTTTGTCTATGGCAAACTTCGCAAACCTGTTTGTTTTTGCAGGTTTTGAGCTCAACAGAAAGTACATTGCGGCAGAACTTTGTGTCAATAAAAACAAACCGGAGCTGCATTGCAATGGCAAGTGTTACCTGATGAAAAAGCTAAAACAGGCGCAGGAAAAGGAAGCAAAACAAGAACATCAATCCCAGAAACCACAGGTTCAGGACGCCCTGGTGGTAACACCAATCGTATTTAAACAGTATGCATTCGCGAGAATCAAACTTCACATCCCTACTTCATTGGGGATACCACAGGACAATCATCCTGCTGTATTTCAGCCGCCACAGGAAAAATTAACCGTTCTCTTCGGAGGCTGGAACCTTTTGTCCTGAAGAAGGACAAAACTTCCGATGCCTCTTCTGAGAAGGTAAATTTTTAATTTATCTACCTGGCAAGTGTAATATTCCTGGCAGGTGTAATATTCCCGGCAGGTGTAATATTCCCGGCAAGTGTAATATCCCTGGCAGGTGTGTTAGTACATGTTCTGCCAGGCGTCGGATTCACGTGCAATGTGGGTATGTTATTGAATTCACCTCCGATAAATTTTTAGCTAATAGGTGGTTTGTTCTGGTACTAAGTGCTGGTTAACATAGGCCTATTAATTTGGTTAACATGGCCGTTACTTGGTTAATACGCTATCATTGCGGTTAACAAGGGCCTGTCAATATTAAATAACAATGAAGATCATAACAGGAATAATATTCGTGGCAATTGTTGCAATTGCCTGTAATCAACAACAAAAACAAGAGAAGAATTATAAAACGGTACGTGATGAGGTCATGCAATTTCATGATCTGGTCATGGCCGATCATGAAGTAATTGTAAAGAACCAGATGAAGCTGGATTCCCTGCTAAAAGATTTGAAAGGATTAAAAGCACGGTTTCCAGATGTTGATACGGTAAAGGAGAAAGAAAGAATGATTGCGCTGATCGGGGACCTTTCGAAAGCCGAAGACCGGATGAACGATTGGATGCACGCCTTTGAACCGGATGTAACTGGTAAGTCAGATCCCGTTGCCGTACAGTACTTTGAGGATGAAAAAGCTAAAATTGCTGCGGTCGACAGCCTCTATAAAAAAGAGATCAGCTTGTCTAATGTTTACCTGGATAAATTCAAGAAATAATGAAAACCGTAGGAATATGTTTGTTTTTTGTAGCTATGGTGTTGTTAAGCTGTAAAGATAAGCCGAAACGCTTGCCCTTTTTACAGTTGGAAACTTCAGAGCGGGTAGTAGGGGGCAAGACCATAACTGATTCTTCTTTTCGCACCATACCAGCTTTTAAACTGTTCAATCAGGATAGTGTTGCGGTGACAGAGAAAGATTTTGAAGGAGCCATCTATGTCGCAGATTTTTTCTTTACTTCTTGTCCCACCATTTGTCCGGTGATGCACCGAAACCTTTTAAAGGTATATCAAAAATATAAAGGCAACCCGCAAGTTAAACTGGCTTCACATACTATTGATGTGAAGTACGATGTTCCTTCAAGAATGAAAACTTATGCCACAAAATTAGGCGTTGAAGGTACACAATGGGAATACCTTTGGGGAACAAGGGATGAGATCTATGCATTAGCTGAACGCAATTATCTGGTAGTGGCGCAAGAGGATAAAAATGCTCCCGGTGGTTTTGTGCACCAGGGTTACCTGGTGCTGGTGGATAAAGAAAAACGGATCAGAGGGGCATATGATGGGACCCAGGATAAGGAAGTAAGGCAGCTGATGGATGATATGGACATTTTATTAAAAGAATATAAATAGTCATGACCGTCAGATACCTATTTCTATTTATCGGGCTGGTGATGCTTTCATTACAGTCCTATGCACAGACGCATCCCCTTAAGGGCCATATTTATGATGCTCAAACCCGGCAGCCTTTGGCTGGGGTAATTATAATGGATACCCAATCCCGGCAGCTTACTAAATCGGATGCGAGTGGCACTTTCGAAATCGATTCCAGCCAGCCGGGTGAAAAAGTAATGGCCGTACTTAGAGGCTATAAAATTCAGACTATTAAAATTAGCAGTCAGGAATACGAACTGAACGTGCAACTGGAGGCCGATGGTGTGAATCTGAACGAAGTTCACGTTACTGGATATAACAATAGCAATAAAACCATCAAGGAAACGGCAGGAGCAATCGCGCTCCTCACCCGGAAAGACATCAATCAGGGAAACGGAATGTCCTTACAATCTGCCTTGAATGGGATTCCAGGTGTACGTATGGATCAAAGCACGCTTTCTGAAGCCCGCATCTCCATCCGCGGAAATGGCGTCCGCGCGGCTTACGGCATTCGCAACATCAGGGTCTACGTCAACGAAATTCCGGTTACCGAGGCCGATGGCACAACAAGGATCGAGGCACTTGATGTGAACGGTATTGGCACGGCGGAAGTGATGAAAGGGCCGGCCTCAAGTATTTATGGTGCCGGTACCGGCGGTGTAATTAACTTTCAGTTGCAGCGTGCGCCCTACCAGGAGGAAAGCCTGGAAGCTTCCGCTTTAACCGGCGCTTATGGTTTACGCCGTTTGGCCACCACTTACCGTAGTGGAGGGGATATGCTAAACAGCTACGTCTCCTATGGTTGGCAGGAATATAGTGGCTACCGGCAGCACAGTAATGATATGCGCAGATTCCTGACGGGTAACTTTCAGCTTTTTCCAAGCAGTAAACGCATCATTACTTTGATGTTGAACAAGACCACCCAGTACTCAAAGATCCCGGGGTCGCTTACAGCAGATCAGGTTTCAGCAGATCCTTTACAGGCCAATGCAACTAATCTGGACAAGCAAGCCGGCAGATATCAAACTTGGACACGCATCGGATTGGGACAGCAATACCAATTCAATGATCAGTTTTCAAATCACACCAGTGTATTTACTTATTTTTACGATCTCGATCACCCACTTCCTTATGCCTATATCAGAAATTTTTATCAGAGCTATGGAGGAAGGACCCGGTTCAGTTACGATCCGCACTTTGTCACCCTGCCTACCCGCTTTGTCCTCGGGGCTGAGTTGAATGAAGGGCTAACCAAGGGCACCCAATATGTAAACAACCATGGCTTGGAAGGCGCGGTAAATTCAAATGTGGATTACAGAAATAGACAATACGCTTTGTTCTTTCAGTCAGAAACAGCACTTGGCCCTCAAACGACGCTAACTTTGGGATTAAGTTATAGCAGTCTCAACTACAAGGTGAACGACTATTTAAAGCTGCATCAAAGCGGAGTAAAGCAGTTTGACCCTCAGGCAAGCCCGAGAGTAGCCCTGAGCCATTGCTTTAGTGATGCGTTGAGTTTACATGCGAGTGTAAGCTCGGGATTTTCGCCTCCTTCCAGTTCCGAGATCAAGAACGTAGACGGTTCTATAAATCCGGTTTTACAGGCCGAACGGGCACTTAACTATGAACTCAATGCCAAAGGGAGCTTGTTTGGATCCAGGCTGGCTTATGATCTGGCGCTGTTTAAAATGGACATGAAGGGAGAGCTGATCGCACAATCTGTACAACAGGGCATAACCATTTATAACAATGCAGGGAAAACGAGTCATAACGGAGCGGAATTGTCTTTGTCATACCAGTTGCTAAGGAAGGATGAGCAGAGCGGAACGCTAAGTCTGCGCCCCTTTGCTGCACTTACCTATTCTGATTTTAAGTTTAAGGACTATAAGATCCTCAATGCACAAAGCGAAGTGACCGCTAGTTATAGCGGGAATAAGCTGACAGGCATTGCGCCATGGGTACTCCATATTGGTGTCGACCTGGAAACAAACTCAGGTCTTTACTTTTATGGAAGTTACCTTTACAATGACCGCCTGCCTGTAAATGATGCAAATTCGGTTTATAACCCTTCCTATGAAGTATTGAATGCTAAAAT
>CAMLDJ010000237.1 GCA_946478755.1 uncultured Pedobacter sp.
ATTTGAAAGCACAATTCTTGACTGTTTATTCGCTGTTGTTTCCATTTTTATAATTCTAGCCATATAAAGGTTTATTTTCCTTTTTTGCTACAAGTAGCAAAGCGCTGACAAATTCGTTTGAATCTGCTTGGACAGGGATACTCGTACGTTAATTTTCTTCTTTCGGGTCAATAAAAATCTTTTTAAGATAAATAATCCTTGGCTTGACTTAGAACCTTCATAAAAACAAATCTTATATTCGTCCGGTCTGTCTTCTGTATTCAGGTTATAATCCCGCATAAAAATATCTTTAGATATGCTGCCTGTTTGAGCCAGGGATATATAGTAAGAAGTAGCTGTTTTATTGACGCTGTAAGGATCTAAAATGCTGTTTATGATGTCCGTGTCCGGCCTGTTTGTAGCCCTGTCAAAAAAATGCGTTGCTTTTTCCTTAGAATCAAAAACCGCGTAGATGTCGTTTAAGGCATCATATTTTTTTGGTTTTACCAGATGGATCGGAATATTTACTTTCATAAGAGGCTAATAATTGAAATATTTTACTTTTAGCTTCGCATTTTTATTGTTCTTTTGTGTTAGATCAAATATAGCTCGTCTTTTACCGGATGCTGTTCCTTTTGGAACAAATACATGTCCCAAAAGGGACAAAGTTTATTGCTATCAAGCTGCACTGAAATCTTTGTGTAAACACAGTAATTACTTCTTCCATCTTTTTTTAAATGCCGTTAGTTCAATATTCGCCGTTTAAAAAGCTGCTTACTTTAGACTTGATTTCATGCTTTTCTATATGGGAGATGTCGTGTTGCCAATCTTCACATAATAGTTATCCATTAGCTTGTGGCTGGAGTAATTTGGACTTAATCCAATTCCCATAATTCTGTAATCTTCAAGAGAATATATTCAATATGCATTGTGGATTGTATCATTCTTAGAAATGGCTTATTGTTCTTACTTATTATGGCTTAAGAAAGATCTAGAACGAAAACAGTTTCCCAGTAGAGTCTATTCGTACTCTAGTTATAATAGATTAATGTTTTTTTAATATTAACTGTACCCTTTGTTAACATCAAGTCGTAATGAATTAAAATAAAGAAAATGAAAGCACTTTTTAAAATGATAGCGCTCATGATAACGCCAGTCTTAATTTTAACTGAAACTAAATCTCTATTAGCTCAACAAGTTAAAAATGATAGCTTGATGTTTAATGGGGTAGTAAAAGGAATTAATAAAGGGATAAAAGGTCGTATTTTACTTTTTTATGATATGAATGATTGGTTTCCTGCTGATTCTGGTGCCATCATAAATATACCATTGGACAGCAATGGAAACTTCAATTTTAATTTGCCAGATCGTTCTAAGCCTTATAAAATCAGCTTTAATATTAGGGGGAATGAAAATAGAAAATTATTTAGTGGTAACTTTTATGTAGAATCTGGTGATAAGATAACTATTAATTTCGTTGAAAATAAACTAGGCCGTTCAATATTGTTTACTGGAAAAGGTGCTGAAAAATATAATCTTATTGTGAGACTAAATAGTCAATTTTATAAGGAATACTTGAAGGAATTAAGCTTGCTAAAGTTAAGTTCTATTAAAGATAGCAACTTATTAAATTTAAAAATGGATGAATTAGCTGGTATACTAAAGGAATTTAAAGCTAAAAAGACCATTGAGATAAACTCCATTAAAATAACTCCAGAAATTCGTTCTGTTATAAATTATGAATTTGGCACTTATGATAATGAATGGGTATTTAGAACAAATCAACTGTATATAAAGAACCCAGCATATAAAAAACAAATTTGGCAGACTTATTTGTCTCATCATAACGAATTTTATGAAAAGCTGGGTAGCCAAGCTTTATATGCTTCTTTTTACTTAAGATGTATATTAAATCGCGATATTTTGGAATTAATGATAACAACTCAAGTTGACAGAGTAAAATTGGAATCGTTATATAAAAGGGTAAAAGAGAATTATTTGGGTCTCACAAGAGATTGGTTAATAGGCTATATGTTTGTGAATGGGGGTGTTGATAAATTGGTTGCACCTTACGATTTAATGTTGAAAGATTCTTTACTAAGAGAGGCACAAGGACTAGTCGAACTGCCATACGTTAAAAATGCACTGAATAAACAAATGAATAACATTAGTAGAACTAATAATGTTAAGGTTATTGATGCTGAGTTCGTTGATCTTAAAGGTGGAAAATTCATCCTTAGTTCTTTAAAAGGCAAGGTCTATCTCATAGATACTTGGTTTAATGGCTGTGTTGGATGTGTGCAATTCCATAAGATATTTGAAGAAAGTATCTACGGAAGGATTAAGGAGAATCAAAATTTTGTTTTATTGAGCATCAATATGGATAGAACAAAAGAACGATGGATATCTGGAATTAAGAGTAATCGCTATACATCAGACAAATATATGAATGTCTGGACTGGAGCCTCTACCGAACATCCTTTTTTAAAATATTATCAAATACAAAAAGGGGCCGCACTTATGCTGGTAGATACTGATGGAACTATTCTTTATCAACCGATTGGGTATAGAAAGGAGGAGTTGGAGGAAAAGATAATAGCAGCTTTAAAGAAAGTTACCTCTAATCTTTAGGAAATAGAAAGTGTGAATAAGCTGCTCGCTCGTCGGACATATAATGTCATTAATATCGTAAATGAATAGATTTTACCTAAATTAAATATTGTCCATATGTTTATGCTTATTCTTCAGAATCCCAGATAAGTCGATTCGCCTATGTCAATCAACGGCTCGTTTGTATCTGGTTGCATAACAGCGAAGTCATAAGGGCAAGTAGCTTGAAATGTATTCCAACACGGGAGTTCGTTACTCTCACCTGGGATGTAAAGTTGTGCGGTTGAAGTTAAGGCACCAGCTACAGCAACTATTGCTAAGGCCGCAGCAAAAAATAATTTTCTCATATTCTTAAACCTTTTTGTTTAAATGCTTGCCCTTGTGGTTCCAGGTTTTCGGCTTCTCCTGAATCAAATTGTGCAAAAAATACTTTAGAATCGATACAAAACAAATATATACTCGTTCACTTTCACCGTACGCTAATTATGGGAGGTGTAATGCATTAATATCGTAGAGTGGATAGGTTTTATCGAGTAGAATCTACTAAAAGTTAAAAAGTAGGACATCCTTATGTGGATGCCCTGTTTTTTTTAAAATCCAGTATAAGTCCACTCGCTTACGTCAATTAGTGGCTCATCTGTGTCAGCCTGCTCAACAGCGAAGTTAAATGGACAAGTAGCGAGAGATGTATCGATACAGTCGATTTCGTTACTTGTACCTGGCTCGTAAATTTGTGCGGTTGAAGTTAAAGCACCACCTACAGCAACTATTGCTAAAGCAGCAGCAAAAAATAATTTTTTCATGTTCTTTAAATTTTTGTTTAAATGCCTACTCTTGTGGTTCCAGGTTTTCGGCTTCTCCTGATTCAAATTGCGCAAAAAGAATATTTTTAAGCTCCTAATAAGCTTTTTTTCTGTCGATTTTATTTTGTAAAAGAATTCCAAAAATTGCCAACAATACAAAGGCGATATTAAATAGTAGGTGTTGTCCCCAGCTCATCCGTTGGAGGACCCCACCACAGGAACAAGGTATGAAATCACTAAAGTGTAAAATCGCATAGATATAAGCAGTGAACAAACACATCAAACTGAAAGCAGCATATAACCCTATTATAAGTGTTCTTTTAATGAGTAGCATAATAGAGATGATGATTTCCAGTATCGGCACCATCCAGACTAATATGAATGCATAACCTGTGATGATAGGTGATTTACTGATCTGAAGCTGAAATTTATCATACTCTAAAAGCTTGCTTGTTGCGGCATATAAAAAGAGTAATACATATAAATAGCTTATAACATCAACAATGGTTCTTTTCGCTTTATTTGAAAGCACAATTCTTGACTGTTTATTCGCTGTTGTTTCCATTTTTATAATTTTAGGCCTGCATTAATAATTTCATTTTTCTTGATTACCACAAGTGTAAAGCGCTGACAAATTCATTTGGATCTGCTTGGACCGGGAGTGCCAATCTATTGTTCGAGAATAGGTATTAGGCAAAATTGTCGCTGAATTTATCATACACTTTACTTTCCTTGTAGGGTACACAGTATTAAAAATTCCTTTATATGGTTGGCTGTAAATCTTTAATCAAACATTTTTATAATCTGCTGAACTTTAAGCCTGATTGCTGTAGTTTATACTTCTCCCAGGCTAAATCCCATTCGCCGTTTTTGATCGCAGAGTTACGGATCCTTATCGCCCTTTTCAATGCTTCTTTCTGGTCGATAGCAAATATTTTCAAGATGAATAACCCCTGGCTCGATTTAGAGCCTCCATAAAAGCAAATGTTATATTCCTCCTGCCTGTTTTCTGCATCCAGATCATAATCGCACATAAAAATATCTCTGGGCATGCTGCCGGTTTGTGCCAGAGAGATATAGTATGGCGCAGTTTTTTTATCCAATTCGTAATCAGGATTTAAAATGCCATCTATGATTTCCATGTCTGGCCTGTTTCTAAACTTGTCAACAAATTGTGTTGCCTTTTCCCTGGAATCAAAAACCGCATAGATGTCGTTCAGGGCATCGTAATTTTTTGGTTTCACTAAATGGATGGGGGTATTCGCTTTCATAAGAGTGTTAATGTTTGAATATTTTAATTTGGTTTTTAGCTGGTCATTATTTTTATTGTTTCTGATTTGTTAACCAAATGTACAAGGGATTTTTACCGGGGCTTGTTCCAATTGGGACAAACGCTTGTTCCAAAAGGGATAAATTTTACTTTTTTATCAAATTTTTGAACCCCTTTAGGGTAGGTAGGCGTAATGATCTAAAATTAAACCCGCACAAATGGATGTACAGACGTTACTCAAAAAATATCAGGCCGATGAGTGCACACCAGAGGAACAGATCATAACAAGACATTATATCATTTATGAAGGTATAACACCTCAGAATTTGCTAGCCATGCAACCTGAACTGGATGAATTGCGGTCAGGAACTGTTAGGTCATATGTCAAAACAAGAAACATGATCTGCCTTGCCAGAATAGCAGCAGTAGCCGCTGCTATTGCAATTTTGTTGAGTATGAATACCCTGACTTTTAATCCGGACAAGGATGCGCCAAGGGCTTATGCAAAAAATGTAGACCCGGGTATAGATAAAGCCACCTTAACGCTGGCCAACGGAATAAAGATCAATTTAAGTGATGCCAGGAACGGCCCTTTGCTTAAACGGAAAGGAATTGAAATTATAAAAACTAAAGACGGTACCCTCGTTTACAAAATCGCAGAATCAAATTCAAATACTTCCGGATACAATACAATTACTACACCCAAAGGCAGCCAATATAAAATCATTCTTTCGGATGGCACCAAGGTATGGCTCAACGCGGCCTCCAGTTTATCTTTCAGTACGTCTTTAAAAGGGGGGGCAGGCGTAAGAAGAACGAAATTAGTAGGAGAGGCTTACTTTGAAGTGGAAAAAGATAAGGCGCATCCATTTATCGTATCAACCGATCAGCAGGAATTAGAAGTGCTGGGTACCCATTTCAACGTTTCTGCTTATCCCGATGAGCGCTCCATCCAAACAACCCTGTTAGAAGGATCTGTGCGTATTTCTCCACACCGGGCACAAGGCCAGGACAAATCATGCCCCGGAGGTTGTGGTGTTGTCCTTAAACCAAACCAGCAATCCACGCTGACACAAAATAACATTCAGATTGCAGAGGTAGACACAGAAGAGGCCGTAGCCTGGAAAAATGGTGAATTCAATTTCAGAAAAGAGCCTTTGGAAAGCATCATGTCTGAACTATCCAGATGGTATGATGTAGACGTCATCTATGAAGACGCACAGTTAGCTCAAAAACTCTTTGGTGGCATGCTCTCCAGATCACAAAAACTTGGAGATGTATTGTCCGTACTTGAGATAACAGGGGATGTCCATTTTAAAGTTGAAGGCAGGAAAGTAACCGTTGTAAAGTAAAGGAGGTAAAAAAGATGCAGAGTTTTGACATATTAAAAGAAACAATTTCAAGTATAATAGCGGGTAACTTTGATAGGAATGTATTACCTCTGCTTCGCTATTGCGAAGAACTTCGACAGGACACAGAAATATTTACCCTATTAAATCCGGAAAAAGCACGGTCGCTTCTCTCTCAGCATAAAGCAGCGATATTTGATATTTTGATCTGGATATGGGACGAAATACCCAAAGCTAAAAAAACCGAAGTAGGCCTGCTGAAAATTGTGAAGTTGTTGCTGATAGAACTGCACCTCTTTTTTTCGGAACTGATGCTTGAAATAAGTAATTGAAAAAGATCATTATTCTTGCTCAACAAATGGCACGAGTAATTTGTGTAATAACGACTGCCAGGATTGGAAATTACATGATGTTTGACTCAGGCTTATAACAACTACTGCTTAAGGTTTAATCCACTCTAAATAAAAAACTGCTTTTTTACTACCTCAATAAAATTGAAGTAGTATCAAAGCGGTAAGAGAGAGTAGTAGTGAGCAGTAGTTGCTATAAGCCTGAACCGAGTCGGACAAAAGCCTATTTCAAAGGACAACTACGGCAGGTTAACCTGCTTGCTCTCTTTGTATAGTTTGTATTGTGTATAGGCCGCACTGAACTTACTTCTTGAAATACCGAGGTGCAGCGCAATGCAATCTTTATTAATCCTGCTGCTAATGGTAGGATTATGATCCAGGTAGAGCCTTACCCGCTCTTCAACCGTTTGCTTTAATAAATGCTGATAAAATTTATTGTGTTTCTCATTCTCTGCCTGCAGGAAAAGCAGAAGTGGAAGCATTTTAGGGAAAGTATCGATCAGGCTTTTTAAAACCGGATAACTTAAAGAAAGTACCTCACCGTCTTCCAGCATCTGGATGGCCTCTGTTCTGTAATCGCTGTTCAAAAAGCTGTTCAGGTCGAACATGACCTCGTGCTTTTTCCATATACGTGAGATGATTGGCTTCTCCACATCCGGACCGTAATAACAGCTACGTGCAATGCCTGAATACAGGTAGTACAAGCTACCATCCTCAAAAGATCCGCCCGTTTCAATGAACTGCTCTTTAGTGACTGGTTTACATTTGCTGTTGGCAATTAATAACTCTATGCATTGTTTTGCGATCGGGCCTACGATCGATTCCATTTTTGGAACGATCTCATTTCTGATAATGCCTTCAGTCCGTAATTTTTTTGATTGAAAATCAAATTCTTTCATGATATTTTTAAGCTAAATCTATAACAGGTTTAAAGATGTTTTAAGCATTTTGGGATGACCTAAAATCTAGCAATGGGGATTCGGTTACTTTCTAAATAGTGCCGTTTCCACGCGGCCAACCACTCGCCTTGTGCGATAGCGGCATTTCTGGTAGCAATCACTTTTTCCAGGGCAGCTATTTTACTGGACGCAAACAGGTACATCCCAAACTCGCCTTCTTCAAAGCCGCAGTTATCGGGAAAAGTGATGTGGAAATGCTCATCGTTTGCATCCTCCACTTCGTCGATCATATCTGCTATGTAATTAACGATAGGGGCGGTGTCGTTCTTTCCGATCTTGATATAATAAGGATCCATTTGCTTGTAACTATAGTAATCTGGATTTAACCGGATTTCCATGATCTCATGATCGGGAATGGTTTTAAACCGGTTTACAAAATCAAAAGCTTTGTCCAGGGTATCAAAGCATCCATATGCAGCACAAATGGAATCTTCCCATTTCGGCATAACTAAATAAACTACTCTAAGGTTGCTCATAGCTTTTCATTTATTAACCCAAATTTAAGCTATGAAATGAAGCAGCGTTAGCAACAGCTTTACAAAAAAATGTAAACACGTTTACATTTTTTTGTAAAGCTGTTTACATCGATATTCAGAAAAAATTCGTATGGTTTCGTATGGAATATTTCCAAGATAGTGCCCATCCCACAGTTCGTTAAGGTTACTTAACTAAAACTCATGATTCCTTTACGGTTCTTGTATGCTGTCGTGGTCAGTTGCAGACGCTTTGTGCGTCATTCAGTTTTATTCACAGTTGCGTTGATTAGAACCGAACCTAGATATTGGTGATTCGTTATGCCCGGATATGCGACTGGGCCTCGATTTCTTCTATTGAAAGCTTGGTGTATTTAATGATCTTGTCAATAGGTTGCTGATCAGCTAGCATTTCACGGGCAATTTCTAACGCCTCGTCGTGGCGGCCAATGGCTTCACCTTTTTGAATTCCCTTTTGAATTCCTTCAGCTTCCCGTTTCTGTAGTAGATATTCTTCAGTACCCATAGGTATAGTTTTTAGTTAAGTTGTTTCTTCCATTTGGATTGAATGATGCTGGCAAAACTACGGTAATCATGATCGTGATACATCGTTAAACTGTAATTCAAGTGAATTCGCCGATATATTGAATTTGACGGAATAAAATGTGGTTGGATATCAGTGTTGTGATGATTTCCGAAATGTAATACTTTTACTGCTAAACTTTTTCAAGCCCAATACAGAAAATTAAGGAGATATCGATGGTATAGGTGGTCCGTTATGACTTGAGAGACCCCTGGGCCTCAATTTCTTCTATTGAAAGCTTGGTGTATTTAACGATCTTATCAATAGGCTGATGATCAGCTAGCATTTCACGGGCAATTTCTAACGCCTCGTCGTGGCGGCCAATGGCTTCACCTTT
>CAMLDJ010000238.1 GCA_946478755.1 uncultured Pedobacter sp.
GTAAAGATGCACTCACTGAAATTACCAATTTAGAGGTAAAGCGGGCATTTTCTCCGACAGGTTTGGTGGCGACTGTTGTGAACAAAACAGGGATCCGTCTGACATGGAATGAAGTTAAAAATGCCGAAACCTATACGATAGAAGTTTTTGAAAATGCCGATTTTTCGGGAACTCCCTTAAAGACGATTACTGATGTTACGTTCGCGCAGGTCCCTTATACGGTTAGCGGTCTGGCTGGCAACACCCAATATTCGATAAGAGTTAAAGCCCTTGGGGAAAATGTTGAGGATTCAAAATGGGTAACTGCACTGGTTAAAACAGAAGCGGAGCAGATCTTTGAAGATATCGATCCCACAAAATTAATGTCAAGCTCTGTAACCTTAAATTGGCCTGCAGGGCAGAATGTGACCAGTTTAACAATTACGCCCGGAAATATTGTCCATACAGTTACACCTTCGGAGATTAATGCCGGCGAAGCAGTTATATCAGGCTTAGCACCAAAAACAACTTATACGGCAATGTTACTTTTGAATACTTCAGTCAGAGGAACTAAAGTTTTTACAACTCCTGCTGAGTTGCCGACCGGTGCAGACGTTGTTTATGTTGGAGCAACGGATGATCTCGCAGCAATGATTCAGGTTGCCAATAAAAGCACAAGATTTGTGATATTGGAAGGCACAAAATACAATTCAGACTTAACAGTGAATATTCCGGCGGGAATAGATATCAGCATAATCGGCGAAGTTGCTATTGTAAAACCCATTGTTTCCTTTAGCCAGATCATGCTTCCAAGCGCTGGCGGAAAATTGCACTTCGAAAATGTAGAATTAACCGGTTATGCAAATGGTGATGAAGCCACAACGAAGCGGCAATATATCATTAACCAAAGCGTTGCGACTAACATGGATGAAGTTTCTTATGAGAACTGTACCATTCGTCACTTTGTAAATTCACCTATGCGTATCCAAAGTAGCAATGCGATTACAATTAATAAATTTATCATCAATAACTGTATTATTGACGATATTGGAGACAATGGAGCTAACGGGACTTACGCATTGATCAATTCAAATGTTGGAACAGGTAAAATTAATAGCATTACGCTAACCAATAGCACTTTCTCCAATCTGGGTTATGGATTGATCCTTCATAATAGTGCGCCTTCGTCGTCTGTGACTGTAGAGAATAATACCTTTTATAATGTGATCGGTGATGGCAGGTATTTTATTGATTATAACGCCCAGACTATTTCTGGTGGTTTTTCATTTAAGAATAATATCGTCGGGAAATCACTATCACCGCTAGGAACAGCGAGAGGAATCAGGTCAGCCACAGCTCCTTCAGTAGCCAATAATTACAAAACGTCAGACGCGGTGATCTCGGCGAATCCTTTTCCTGGCGTCATAGACTATAGTGGCGCAAGTTCGATGCTGTTTACCGCGCCGGCCACCAAAAATTTCAAAATAAAAGATGATGCGTTTGCTGGAAAATCCAGCACAGGCGATCCACGATGGAGATAGATTTTAAAGAATGAAGAAATTAATATTGACCTTAATTTATGTCTTAACCCTTTCCTATGTTTCAGGAAAAGAGGAGCGGAAACTGACGGTAGCAAAAGATGGAAGCGGGGATTTCAAAACAGTTCAGGAGGCGATCAATGCTGTTCCCGATTTCAGAAATGTGACCACTGTCATCTTCATTAAAAATGGGCGCTATAAAGAAAAATTGAATCTATCCGCATCAAAGCGGAAGGTGAAGTTTGTAGGCGAAAGCACGGATAAAACCGTGCTTTCCTATGACGACTATGCCCGGAAGAAGAATAGCTTTGGAGAAGAAATGGGCACTTCAGGTTCTGCTGGGTTTTATATATATGCCGACGATTTTACTGCTGAAAATATAACTTTCGAAAACACAGCTGGTCCTGTTGGGCAGGCAGTTGCCTTATGGATTGCAGGCGATAAGGCTCGTTTCTTAAATTGTAGGATACTTGGTTTTCAGGATACGCTGTATACCTATGGAAAAGGAAGCAGACAGTATTTTTATCAGTGTTACATTACAGGCACTGTGGATTTTATATTTGGCTCGGCGACTGCTATTTTCGACGATTGCCGTATCTTTTGTAAGCGAGCAGGTTATATTACGGCGGCGTCCACCCCTGATACCACAAAGTACGGCTATGTGTTTATAAACTGCACAATCGGCGGTTCGGCACCTGATGAAACTGTTTACCTGGGCCGCCCCTGGCGCCCGGCTGCAAAAACTGTCTTTTTACACTGCAATCTAACTGCGGTGATAAAGCCGGAAGGCTGGCACAACTGGGGGAAAGAAAGCAATGAGAAAACAGCTTTTTATGCAGAATATAAAAATAAAGGTCCAGGTGCTTCTCATGAGAAACGAGTCGGCTGGTCGCGTCAGTTAAGTGCTAAGGAAGCGGAAGAATACACGACAAGCCAGATATTCAGAGGATGGGACCCCAAAAAGAATTGAATCATATCGGCAACGATTGCGCAGTTATTTTGAGCATTTTAGTTTAAATGTTATATAAAACTACGTAGACTTGTTTCTGTTGTAAGCTTTGCAAGCTTCATTACCATTAAAAACAAAATTATTCTCCAATGAAAAAAATAGTAGCTGCTATATTCACTGTTCCCTTGTTTATTCTCTCATTTAATGTTGTTGCACAAAATACAACCACATCAAAAGCGTATTCATTTGATAACCTTCCCGTGGTTGCCACAACCTCATTTAAAAAGGATACCATCAGCATTCTTAGCTATGGAGCAAAAAGCGATGGGTTTACTTTAAACACCAAAAGCATTAACCAGGCGATAACAGACTGCAGTAAGCGTGGTGGTGGCGTGGTGATGATTCCGGAAGGGTTATGGCTTACAGGGCCAATTGAGCTAAAAAGTAATGTGAACCTGCACCTTAAAAAGAATTCATTACTACAGTTTACCAAAGATTTTAATCAGTACCCGCTGGTTGAAGGGAATTGGGAGGGTACAGCACAAATGCGTAACCAATCGCCAATATGGGCCCGCGATCAGCAAAATATCGCCATTACCGGGGATGGCATCATTGATGGCGCCGGAGAAGCCTGGAGAATGGTAAAAAAAGATAAGCTTACCGAAAGTCAATGGAATAAACTTCTGGAATCAGGCGGTGTGCTGAGCGATAATAAAAAGATTTGGTACCCCTCTGAAAAATCTGTTAAAGGTTCCAAAATGAAAAATGCCGGTGTGATCTCCAAAGATAAAAACGCAGCTTTTTATGCAGAAATCAAAGACTTTTTACGCCCCAATTTGATGGTGTTAACCAGTTGTAAAAGGGTATTACTGGAAGGCGTAACTTTCCAGAACTCACCGGCGTGGAACCTGCATCCTATAATGACGGAAGATCTGACCATACGAAATGTATACGTCAAAAACCCATGGTATGCGCAAAATGGTGATGGACTGGACCTGGAATCCTGTAAAAATGTACTGGTTGAGGGGAGTACTTTCGATGTCGGAGATGATGGTATCTGTATTAAATCGGGCCGTGATGCCGCCGGGCGTAAGCGTGGTATGCCAACAGAAAACGTGGTGGTCCGTAATAGTACTGTATATCATGCACATGGTGGCTTTGTAATCGGAAGTGAAATGTCTGGTGGGGCAAGAAACATATTTGTCAGCGATTGCACCTTTATCGGAACAGATATAGGGCTCCGCTTTAAAACAACCCGTGGCCGTGGGGGTATAGTGGAGAATATTTATGCCAGAAATATCATTATGAAAGATATTCCCGGCGAAGCCATTTTGTTTGATATGTATTATGCTGCGATAGACCCCGTACCACTTACCGGCGAAAAACGCGAAGCACCTAAAGTAGAACTGCTTCCCGTTACTGAGGAAACGCCTGTCTTCAGAAAATTTTATATCAGCAATGTCGTTTGTGATGGCGCAGAGAAAGCTGTATTTGTGAGAGGGTTGCCAGAGATGAACATCAGTGATATTTACCTGGATAACATAACGATTAAAGCTAAAGAAGGAATTGACATTCAGGAAGCAAAAAATATCCAGATAGCTAACGCTCACCTTGATATAAAAAATGCGTCACCATTAATCTATATACAGAATGGGAAGTCTATTGCATTGAAGAACATTGGATATACCAATGCTGGTTTATTGTTCAGGATCAACGGAGAAAAAAATGCAGATATCAAATTGTCCGGAACAGATACAACAAAAGCAAAGGCAGAAACCGAATTTGGTCATGGCGCCGGAGCGTCGGTATTGCAAATCAAAAAATAAAATAGTTATGAAGATAAACATCGCATTTCTTTTAACCACAGGTATTGGTCTTTTTTGTGCAACTGTATACGCACAGTCTGGGGTTGACTCAAAGAACTCCTCAACTGATGCTGTGGCAGAAAATATGCTGGCGTATCAGCGAAGTGTAGGTGGCTGGCCTAAAGCTGTAGGCAAGGTAGTGGTAAACTATGAACAAGTGCTTTCAGAAAAGGAAAGAACACTGATCAGGGCCGACTCTATGCACAATGATGCGACTATAGACAATAAAGCGACAACAAAGGAGATCAGGTACCTGGTTGCTGCTTATAAAACCAAGGCGGATCCACGCTATCTTGCCGCCGCTCAAAAAGGAATAGATTATTTACTGGAAGCACAATACGGTAATGGGGGCTGGTCACAATACTATCCGGACCATAGCTCCTACCGTGGAGAGATTACCTATAATGACAACGCTATGATCAATGTATTGAACATTATGCAGGACATTGTAGACGGAAAGAATGATTTTGACCAGCTCGCCACTTACAAGTCCAAAGCCCAGCTTTCGGTAACCAAAGGGATAGCATGTATCTTAAAAACTCAGGTTCATGTAAAAGGAGCGTTAACAGTATGGTGCGCACAGTATGATGAGCAAACGTTAAAACCAGCAAAAGCAAGGTCCTTTGAGCTGATTTCGCTGAGCGGCATGGAGTCTGTTGGAATTACAGAATTTTTGATGCGGATTAAAAATCCTTCTGAGGAAATAAAACTGGCAGTAAAAAGTGCCGTTGCCTGGTTTGAGCGATCAAAAATACTGGACCATGATTTTGTATTTGTCGATGCACCCGGTTTGCCAATGGGCAAAGACCGTCTGCTGGTTAAAAAGCCCGGTTCAGTAATATGGGCCCGCTTTTACGATATTGATACCAACGAACCGTTTTTTAGTGGAAGGGACAGCAAGAAGGTGAAAACCGTAGCTGAAATAGAGCATGAGCGACGCATCGGATATGCCTGGTATGGTATCTGGCCTCAAAATTTGCTAGAAAAGAAATATCCTTCCTGGTTGAAAAAACTTTAGCTGCCGGTTATGCCGGCAGCCAGGTCTGGAATTACAGAAGTTTACCGGAGACACTAATGCTCCTATGCACGCAAACGTTATCGGTAACGTTTGCGTAAATAATTAAATCGGAACAGGGTTTTTAAGTTGTAATAATTATGTAGACTTGTTTTACGACTATATTAAAACTAGAGATGAACTTATCAAAAAATACTTTAAGCGGCATTAAGTCTGCCGGATTAGCCCTTCCCAATGAAGAATTATTTAACCTTCCGGAGAAAGTACTGCAATTCGGGACAGGGGTATTGTTACGTGGCCTGCCAGATTACTTTATAGATAAAGCAAACAGAAATGGCCTCTTTAAAGGCAGGGTAGCTGTGGTAAAGTCGACCAGCAAAGGCGGTACAAAAGAGTTCGATGAGCAGGATGGTCTATATACCATATGTGTAAGGGGGATTGAGAACGGACAGCCTGTTGAAGAAAATATTATATCGTCGGCCATAAGCCGTGTACTTACTGCTGATCAGGACTGGGATGCCATATTGGATATCGCACGAGCCAGGGAATTAAATATCATCGTATCTAACACCACCGAAGTGGGGATACAATTGGTAAAGGAAAGCATTGAACAGAAGCCACCCGTTTCATTTCCTGCTAAACTACTGGCAGTGCTATATGCCAGGTATAAAGCACTTGGAGAAGACCAGGATGCAGATCTTGCAGTAATAGCTACAGAATTAATCCCGGATAACGGAAAAAAACTCGAGGCAATTGTATTGGAACTGGCTGCGTTTAATCAGCTGGAAGAAGCTTTTACAGGCTGGTTAAATACCCGTATCCGTTTTTGCAATTCACTGGTAGATCGTATTGTTCCGGGTAAACCTGATGCTTCGGCTCTAGCCAGACTCGAAGAAGCACTTGGTTATAAAGACGAACTGATCATTATGGCAGAGCCTTACCGGTTATGGGCAATTGAGGGGGATGAACAGGTTTCTGCGTTATTAGGACTGGAAGCAGCCGATCATGGTGTAATCGTAAGACCGGATATCGAAATCTTTAAAGAGCTGAAAGTACGCCTGCTAAATGGCTCACATACCCTTACTTCTGGTATCGCCTATCTTTCAGGAATAGATACTGTGACCAAAGCCATGAATAATGAGGCGACAAGGAATTATGTGAATGAGCTGATGATGCAGGAAATTGTAGGTGCCATTCCATATCCTGTTGATGAAACTGAGGCAGTGGCGTTTGCCAACACGGTCATTGACCGGTTTGCAAATCCTAATATTGAACATCTTTGGATCAATATTACTTTTCAGTACACGATGAAAATGAAAATACGTGTGCTGCCCGTATTGCTGAACTATTATAAATTAAATGGTAAAGTGCCGGCCCATATCGCCTTTGGCTTTGCTGCATTCCTGCGGTTTATGAAAGTGAGCAGAAAAGATGGCAATCAGTACTTCGGAAATTATGATGGGAATGAATATTTAATTACGGATGACGAGGCAGCATATTTTTATGATAAAGCGCAGGGAAATGACGCAGATTACGTAAATTTAGTACTGGCAGACAAAGAATTGTGGACTGCGGATCTTGAAGCCCTCGATGGTTTCAATGAAAGGGTAAAAGAGAATTATAACAATATATTGAACAATGGGGTAGCTAATGCGTTAGCGGCCATAGATCGATCAATACAAGTATCAAAATAATGAACCCTTTGATGATTAATATAAGCACGTAGTGCTTATATTAATCATCAAAGGCTACATCTGACAAATAAAAAATATAAAAATAAACAGATGAAACAAAGAATATTAAAAGTTCATCCAAAAGATAATGTGCTCGTGGCGCTTACTGACCTGGTGAAAGGAGAAGAGGTAATTTATGAAGGACAGTCTTACCTGTTGACAGACAACGTACCTGCAAAGCACAAATTCACAACGACAGACCTTTCGGCTGGCGATCAGCTGATCATGTATGGCGTTCTGGTAGGTAAAGCACAAATTGACATTCCGGTAGGCTCTATCATAACCACCAGCAATATCAAACATGCTGCAACAGAGTTTAATGCTACCGATGCGCATATCAACTGGGAGAAACCTGATATCACCGAATGGAAAGATAAAACCTTTAATGGTTTTCACCGTACAGACGGGCAAGTTGGGACAGCCAATTACTGGCTGGTGATACCGATGGTTTTTTGTGAAAACAGGAACCTTGAAGTGTTGCAGGAAGCATTGATGAACAACCTTGGCTATGGAAGGAATGAAACCTACCAGTCGCAAGCCAAAGAATTAATGGCCCTGTACGAAAAAGGTGCGAGCGTAAATGAGATTTTAAATGCGCAGCTTACCTATTCGGAGAATGCTGCAAAACAGAACCGCATGTTCCCTAATGTAGATGGGATTAAGTTTTTGACGCATACGGGTGGCTGTGGGGGAACCCGTCAGGATTCTGAAACACTTTGTGGTTTACTAGCCGGCTACATCACCCACCCCAATGTTGCGGGGGCAACGGTTTTAAGTTTAGGCTGCCAGAATGCACAAGTAAGCATCCTTAAAGAAGAAATAGCAAAAAGAAGTAGAAATTTTGATAAACCGCTTTATATTCTTGATCAGCAAACTATAGGTAAAGAATCCGAATTGTTAAGTCAGGCCATTAAACAGACTTTTGCTGGTTTAATTCAGGCAAATGCAAACGAAAGAAAGCCCGCTCCATTAAGTAAGCTTTGCATTGGATTGGAATGTGGTGGCTCTGATGGCTTTTCAGGAATATCGGCAAATCCTGCAATCGGTTATGCTTCTGATTTACTGGTTGCCCTTGGCGGCTCTGTAATTCTTGCGGAGTTTCCGGAACTTTGTGGTGTTGAACAGAACCTGAGCGACCGCTGTGTAGATAAAGAAGACGCGGAACGTTTTGAGTACCTGATGAAAACATATAGTAAAAGAGCTACAGAAGCAGGTTCTGGCTTTGACATGAACCCTTCGCCAGGAAACATTAAAGATGGTCTCATCACTGATGCGATTAAATCTGCTGGTGCAGCCAAAAAAGGAGGAACTTCACCGGTAGTCGCGGTGCTTGATTATCCGGAAAAGGTATTTAAACCTGGATTAAACTTATTGTGTACTCCTGGTAACGATGTAGAATCAACTACCGCTGAAGTTGGTTCAGGTGCCAATGTAGTGCTTTTTACTACAGGTCTGGGCACGCCAACCGGCAATCCTGTTGCTCCGGTGATTAAAATATCAAGCAATACAAAGCTGTTTAATAAAATGAGCGATATCATCGATCTGGATACAGGACCCATTATTGATGGTGATGAAACCATTAAGGAAGCGGGAAGCCGCATTTTGGATTATGTGAT
>CAMLDJ010000239.1 GCA_946478755.1 uncultured Pedobacter sp.
CGTTATGAAAGAGAAACAAAAAATTTTCTTTAGTACTTTGGTATATTAATTCCTCACTATGAAATGTTTTCTGCTTCCTTTTCTGTTTTTAACGCTGGGGTGGACTGCTGTTCAGGCGCAGATGAAGTCGCCCGATGAGTTTTTGGGCTATAGTCTGGGAAGTAAATTCACCCCACATGATAAGGTGCTGGAATACTTTAAATACCTCGGCAAGGCAGGGCGTAACATCAAGGTGGTGAGTTACGGTAAAACCTATGAGGGGCGCGAATTGCTGGTCGGGATTATTTCCGCGAAGGAAAATATGGATCAGCTGGAGCAGATCAGGCAAAACAACCAGCTTTTAAGCACGAGGCGAAGCAAACCGGTAAAGACAAATAAGCAGCCTGCCATCGTATGGCTAAGTTATAACGTACATGGCAATGAGGCCAGTGCCACAGAATCTGCCTTAAAGACCTTCTATGCGCTGGCAGCCGCTAAAACGTCAAATATTGAACAATGGTTGCGAAATACCGTAGTGATTGTTGACCCCTGTTTAAATCCTGACGGGCGTGAGCGTTACATAAATTATTTTAATGGTGTTTCGGGGACCAGGCCGAATCCAGAACCCATGGCAAGAGAGCATATGGAAGCCTGGCCCGGAGGACGGTCTAACCATTATTATTTTGATCTGAACCGTGACTGGGCCTGGCAATCGCAGATAGAAACGCAGCAGCGCCTGGTTCTTTATCAGGAGTGGATGCCGGAGGTGCATGTAGATTTTCATGAGCAGAACTATAATGAGCCCTATTATTTTGCTCCTGCGGCAGAGCCAATCCACCAGGACGTAACACCCTGGCAAAGGGAATTTCAGATTACGGTAGGGAAGAACAATGCAAAATACTTTGATCAGAAAGGCTGGAAATATTTTACGAAGGAGCAGTTCGACTTGCTGTATCCTTCTTACGGAGATACCTATCCCCTTTATAATGGTGCGGTGGGAATGACCTACGAGCAAGGGGGAATAGGGGCAGGCCTGGCCGTAGTCACTATTGATGGAGATACCCTGACGCTTAAAGATCGGATTGACCATCATTTTACTGCGGGTATGGCTACTTTGGAAACGGTGTCAAAAAATGCGGGTCGACTGGTTGAAGAATTTAAAAAATACTTTGAGAGATCAACGCTTAACCCACCTGGGGTTTTTAAAAGCTATGTGGTTAAAGGGGAAAATCTGGGAAAAATAAAGCGGCTTGCTTCGCTTTTAAAGAAGAACAAGGTAGAATTTGCTTTTGGTGGAGACCAGTCTTTAGAGGGATTTAACTTCGAAACCAGGAAGGCTGATACCTTTAAAATTGAACGGAATGACCTGATTGTAAACCTGGAACAGCCTGCAGCAGTATTGGCCAATGTGTTATTTGAGCCGCAAACAAAGGTAAGCGATTCAAATACCTATGATATTACCGCCTGGGCCCTGCCTTATGCTTTTGGCTTAAGCGCATACGCGACCGCCACTTCGGTTAAGGGAAAGTATCCATTGGTTGAGGAGCCGAAGGCGATTTTAACCGGTGGACAAAAACCTTATGCCTGGCTTCTGCCCTGGAATTCTTTAGATGATGTCAAAGTGCTGATCGCTTTGCAAAAAGCAGGAATAAAGGTGCGGCTCGCGGAAGAGGGCTTTACAGCAGGCGGGAAAGCATATCCCCTAGGCTCTTTGCTGATTTACAGAGCCGAAAATGAAAGGGCGGTTAAAGCATTGTCTGTCAGGATGGCCAACATCCAAAAGGAATGCAAGACCCTGTTTTATCCAGTTAAGGGTGGTTTTGTAGATAAAGGAAAAGATTTCGGCTCCTCCGTTTATCCGGTATTGAATGTGCCCAAAATAGCCATTGTTTCAAGTGCCGAAGCTTCAGCCCAAAGTCTGGGGGAGGTATGGCATTTTTTTGAACAGGACCTTAGCTACCCGGTAACGATGATTGGTCCTGAAGATGTTGCGAATCTGGATATCAATAAGATAAATACATTAATCTTTCCGGATGGCATCTACAGCGCTGCTATTGGCGAGAAAATACAGGATTGGATAAAGATTGGGGGTAAGCTGATCTTACTTGAGGATGCCATATTAAGTTTGGCAGGCAAGAAGCCTTTTGATATTCAAAAAAAGGAATACTTTAAAGATGAACTATCGGTTGGTGATATTCCGAAGTACTTTAGCAGGAAGCTGGTTAATTTGTCCAACACAATCCCAGGAGCCATTTTCAAAGTAGAGTTGGATCATAGTCATCCGATTTCGACGGGTCTGGGTAATTATTATTATACCTTAAAAACAGACGATCGGCTATATGATTTCCTAAAACGAGGCTGGAATACCGGGATTTTAAAGCCTGACAGTTATATAGCTGGCATTGCCGGTGAAGCAGTGCTTAAAAAACTCCGGGAGGGGATGCTTTTTGGGGTCCAGCCTGAGGAAAAAGGGACAATCATTTACCTTGGTGCGAGTGTACTTTTCCGTTCGTTCTGGGAAAACGGGAAACAAATGTTTGCAAATTCTGTCTTTTTGGTAAACCAATAAATTCCGCGCTCCATTCTGATTAAAGCCCGATTTTAGCGACACCTGTTAAATCAATTAAATTTTAGTTAAAAAAGGTAAAGAAAAGTGTTAATTTTTGTTAAATGTTTGGCTTCATATAAAGGTTTGGCCTCGATTTGAAATTAAATTTCGCTATTGTGTAGTATTTAGAATATTGTTCGCTTTTTAACGCGTTTTTTGCGCATTCACACTGAGGTGAATGGTCATTTTAATGTCATATCTTTTGGCTGCTTGGTGGTTATGCTATGCATGCATATCATATTCGGTATATTTGTGTCATTATTAACTAACCTAAATTTCAATTTCTTATGAAAAAACTTTTACAGAGTTTGTTCATTTTTGTGTTTATCGCGGGAGCTGCGATGGCACAGGATAGGACAATTACTGGAACGGTTACAGGAAAGGATGACGGCTTGCCGCTTCCAGGCGTAACAGTTGTAGTTAAGGGTACCAGGAATGGTACGCTGACAGGAGCAAATGGACAATATTCACTCAGAGTGCCTTCCGGAGCGGCATCATTAGACTTTTCATATCTGGGTTACGCTCCCCAAACCATCGCAGTAGCTTCAGGAAATGTGATTAATGTTACGCTTGCACCGGATCTGAGAGATCTGGCTGAAGTTGTTGTTACCGCAAACGCAATTAAGAGGGAAAAAAGATCTCTTGGTTATGCGGCACCGACGATAACCGCTGATGCTTTGTCGCAAAGTGGTAGCGCAAGTCCGCTTACCGCAATGGTAGGCCGTGTGGCAGGTATGAACATTACTTCCACTTCAAATACGCCCGGTAGTTCAACCCGTGTGGTTTTCCGTGGTGGTTCCTCTATCGCAGGCAATAACCAGGCACTGATTGTTATTGATGGTGTGCCTGTGGATAACTCTAGCGTTATCGGTGGTGCAGACAGCCGCTCAAGTGTTGACTTTGGTAACAGGGCAAATGATATTGACCCTGATGACATTGAATCTATAACACCGCTTTTGGGCCCGGCTGCGGCAGCGCTCTATGGTTCAAGAGCGTCAAACGGTGCGGTTCAGATCACGACTAAGTCTGGTAAAAAAGGAAAGACCCAGATTACATTTAATACGTCTAATACTTTTTCATCAATACTTAAATTGCCTGATTTCCAGAATGAGTATGGACAAGGTTATGCCACTGATTATGACGCGAGCATTGTCAATGAATATTTCAACGATAGTCAGGAAAACTGGAGCTGGGGAGCACCTTTTACTGGTGAAATGCAGGAATGGGGTCAGTCGATTGACGGCGTAAGGCAAATTAAACCTTATTCGGCGCAGACAGATAATGTTAGAAATTTCTTCAAAACAGGTTTCGCAACAGATAACAACCTGAGTTTCTCAGGCGGTTCTGACAAATCAACCTTTTATCTGGCATTGAATACGCTGAATTCCGACGGGATCTTTCCGGGAGTTCAGGACGTTTATAATAAATATGGCGTAAGGTTTAACGGTAAAACTGATTTTAGCGACAAGTTCAGTGCGGGGATATCTTTCAATTATAATAAAATAGATGCCAGACAAATTGCCGGCGGCCAAAATGACAACTCCGTTTTTGACAATGTGCTGCAGACTGCAAGGGATATTCCTTTAGATAAATTAAGTGATCTGAGCAATAAATACAATGGCTTTGGCTATACGGATGCTAATGGTCTTCTCCATGCAGATCAGTACGGTTACTATGGCTCTTATACTTTAAACCCGTATTATATCATTGAAAATTTTAGTAACGATGATGTAATCAACAGGGTAACTGGTAACATTAACCTGGAGTATAAACCAATTCACTGGTTAAGCATAACGAACCGTCTCGGTACGGATACTTATGCCGAACGCAGAAGAGCGCTGGCACCTAAGTTTGCGTTCAAACCTATTGATGCGAATACGAACCAGAGTGATCACAATAGTAATGGTGGATACCAGATTGACCAATACAATGTGACTGAGGTTGTGAACGATTTGATGGCCACTGCGACCCATTCGTTTACTGAAGATTTTAAAGGCTCGTTGATGGTGGGTAATAACATTCGTCAAAGAACCACTTCTACAAACAGAACCGCGACCAATGCAAGTTCGGGTTTGGTTGTACCTGACTGGTATAGCCTTCAAAACAGTAATGGCCCGTTAGATGTGATTAAAGATGAATTTACCAGAAGAAGACTTTTTGGTTTGTATGCCGACTTGAACTTATCTTACAAGAACTATTTATTTTTAGAAGCTACCGCTCGTAATGACTGGTCTTCTACTTTACCGGTAAAAAATAACTCCTTCTTTTATCCAAGTGTAAGTGGCTCATTTGTGTTTAGTGAGTTGATGAAGCCTAATAATATCTTGAGTTACGGTAAACTACGTGCCAGTATCGCAAAGGTGGGTAATGATACTGATCCTTATCAGCTGCTGACTACTTTCGCAAAAGGAACCATTACCAGCAATTTTGGAAGTACTATATTCCCGTTCGGCAACGTTGCAGCCTTGCAGGCCGGAACAACACTGGGTAATGCTGACCTTAAACCAGAGATTACAACAGCTCACGAGATAGGTACTGAATTGTCCTTCTTTGACAACAGGTTCGGTATTGATTTTACTTATTATCAAAACAAGTCGAAAAACCAGATTGTAGCCGTGCCTATCCCTAACTCAACGGGTTATGGGTTTGGTGTGATCAATGTTGGGGAGGTTCAAAATAAAGGTTTGGAGCTGGCCTTAAAGGGTACGGTCGTTAGAACCCCTGATTTGAATGTAGAGTTGTTCGGTACCTATTATAGAAATCGGAGTAAAGTTGTAGACCTGGGAGATATCGACCAAGTGGTGCTTGGTGGTTTTGGTGGCATGTCAATTGTTGCTGCTGAAGGAAAGCCTTATGGTGAATTTTACTCGGTAACTAACCAGACAGATGCTCAGGGACGTACGATTGTTGATGCAGAAACCGGTTTGCCATTGCCAACCGCTAGTGCTCAGTATTTAGGTAGCTATAATCCAAAGTATCAAGCTTCATGGGGTGCAAATATTACGATTAAGCAAAAATGGAATGTTAATGTCTTGTTTGACGCCAAACAAGGCAATAAACTGTATTCGAGGACGAAAGATATTCTGGCCTTTGTTGGCGTTTCAGAAGAAACTGGCGGTCAAAGGTTCGGCCTGCCATTCCCTAACTCGGTATATCTGGATGCAAATGGTAATAGTGTTGTCAATACCGATGTTTTTTACAATAAACAAGATTATTTCCCTGACCTTAATCCTGGTGTGAATATTATCGATGGGTCCTATGTTAAAATGCGTAGTGCAGGAATCTCTTATACTTTTAATAAAGGCCAGTTAAAAAGCCTTCCATTCAGCGCGATGTCAATAGGTTTGTTTGGTAACAATTTATTCATTTGGACAGCAAAAGAAAACAAATATGTAGATCCGGAGATCAACTCAGGGGGTGCAACAAATGAACAAGGGCTGGATTATACGGCTCAGCCATCTGTTCGTAACTACGGGTTTAATGTGAAAGTTACATTTTAATTATAAAGTCATGAACCAAAAATATATATTCAAAACTAAGCAATTGCTGCTTATGGTAATTATTGCCATTGCAGGATTGTCGGGATGTAAGAAGTTTTTAGATGTAAATGAAAATCCCAATAACCCGGATTCGGCAGCGCCTAATTTGCTTTTGCCGGCATCGCAGGCGGCAATAGGCCAGATCGTTGGTAACTTCTTCCAGATTTATGGTAATATCTGGGCACAGTACTGGACTCAAAATCCAACGTCATCGCAATACAGATCTATTGACCAGTATAATCCTGCCGCTACCGCCTTTGACAGGCCATGGCTTATACTATATCGAAATGCGCTAATCAATGCTGATCTGATCACGAAAGCCGAAGGTTCAAGCCTGGAATATACTAAAGGTATCGCCTACCTGATGAAGGCTTACGCGTTTCAGGTAACAACAGATGCTTTTGGTGATGTTCCGATTAACGAGGCCTTACAGCCTAGTGTTTTTCCAGCGCCTAAATATGATGCTCAGGCAGTAGTTTACGATAGTATATTCCATTATATCGACCAGGGTATGGCCTTGATAAGTGTGCCAAGTTCTGCCTCTCCAGGTGCTCAGGATATGGTGTTCCAGGGCAACATGGCCAGCTGGAAGGCTTTTGCAAATACATTGAAGCTAAGAGCCTATTTGAGGCTTGCATATGTTGACCCAGCCAAAGCTGAGGCGGGGGTAAAAGCTTTGTACGCTACAGCCGTTTCCCCGGCAACTAGTCCTCCCTTCCTGACAGTTGATGCTTCTATCAAATATTTAAGCACTGGTGGAAATGAAAACCCGTTATATAATGAGATGGCTAGCCCAGTTCTCAATAAGGTACAAAATCTTGTAGCCAGTACTACAGCAGTTAATCACTTTGATGACATTAATAATCCGGTTGATAACAATGACCCGAGGCTTGCTAAGTTTTATGAGCTGTTTGTAACTGACGCAAACGCTAAAACCGAACGGTCAATTGTTCAGGGAAGCTACAATTCGAACACCGGTAAGCAGGTCTCTCCGCCGTCCCCTTTAGTTGGTGCCAGGGCGAACAATACCGCTTCTGCTACGGCCCCTGTTAAATTGATATCAGCTGCTGAGAGCTATTTCTTGCAAGCTGAAGCAGTAGCAAGAGGATGGACAAATGGAACCGGCGGGGTTTTAGCGACGCTTTATGCTCAGGGTATACAGGCAAGTTTCACTGCTGTTGGTGCCGGCGATGCTACAGCCTATATCGCTGCCGCGCCTGATGGAGCTGCTGCTTTAGTGGCAGCAGGAGGGAACACCGAAGCCCGCGTTAAAGCTATCATTACTCAAAAATATTATGCGATGTGCGGTTTTCAAGGCTTTGAAGCATGGACTGAATGGCGCAGAACTGGATATCCGGATTTCTTTGTGCAATCTGCTGCCTCCATTATTGGCACAGGTAGAATGCCTCTTCGTATGATCTATCCTAGCACGGAAGCGACATCTAACAAAAACTTCCCAGGCTTGCAGACCATTTATACACCGGTTTGGTGGGATAAAAAGCACCAGTAACATACGTTTTAATAAAAAAATAAAAACGGCTGCTCCGAATTTTCCGGTGCAGCCGTTTTTGTTAAGCTCAATTTGTAATTAGAGAAGGAGTAAAATAGGGGTGCTTTCAGTTATCCTCGTATTCTATTTACGATTTGTAGATTTTAATATTGTTGTTTGATTTTGTACAATCATATCAAATCCGGCGCCTACCACCATCGCCCTGTTGTCATCAATATGCCCTACAGGGAAATTAAAGCAAACGGGATAATCATATTCTTTCACAAGGTCCCATATCACCTCTTCAGGGCTGGCGCCAAAAGGAATTGATTCAATCGCAACTTCATTAAAAGCACCTACAATCAGCCCCTTTAGCTTCGCTAGCTTTCCGGCCCGCTTTAGCATACGCATCATCCTGTCTATGGAATATTCATGTTCGCCAACATCCTCAAGGAACAAGATCTTATCAGTATAATCTACCTCTGAAACAGAGCCCTGGACCATCACCATAAGCGTCAGATTGCCGCCAACCAGAATGCCTTCGGCAGTTCCATTCCTGCCTGGAAATGTGCTGTTGTGTTCATAGCTAACCGGCCCTCCGAACAAAGCCATCTTTAAAGATTCTAATGATGCTGGTGTTGCTTTATTAAAGGTATAAGGCATTTGTCCATGGATGCTTTGGGTGTTTAGATCGGCTAGTAAGTGTGAAAGCAGAACCGTAATGTCACTAAAGCCAACTATCCATTTAGGCTGTTTCTTAAACTGCCTAAAATCAAGTTCATCAATAATTCGGATGGTGCCATAGCCTCCTCTGCCGGCAATAATGGCCTTAATTTCGGAATCATCCAGAAAGCCTTGCAGATCCGCCGCCCTTAAGGCATCATCACCAGCAAACTGGTGATGATCAGCCGTAACAGTTTTACCGATTGTCACCTCTAGTCCCCAGCTTTCAAGGATGGTGATTGCAGGAGCAATACTACCTGGAAGTTTTTTGGCTGGACAAACAATTGCAATTTTGTCGCCCTTTTTTAAATAGG
>CAMLDJ010000240.1 GCA_946478755.1 uncultured Pedobacter sp.
TTAGCTTCTTCTGCATTGGTGCCCTGTAAGCGGCAGATGATTGGAACCGGAACATTACCGATTTCATTATAAGCATCAATAACACCTTGCGCCACACGGTCGCAACGTACAATACCTCCAAAAATATTGATCAGAATCGCTTTTACATTAGGGTCCTTAAGGATGATGTTGAATCCAGCTTTTACGGTCTGTGCGTTTGCAGTACCACCTACATCAAGGAAGTTAGCAGGCTCACCACCGGCAATTTTAATGATATCCATAGTAGCCATTGCCAATCCGGCGCCATTAACCATACAGCCTACATTTCCATCAAGTTTTACATAGTTAAGGTTTGATTCGCTTGCTTCTACATCCGTAGGATCTTCTTCCAGCTTATCGCGCATAGCTGCGTAGTCAGGATGACGGAACAGGGCGTTCTCGTCCAGATCAACTTTAGCATCTACAGCAATAATCTTATCGTCAGAAGTTTTTAATACAGGATTGATTTCAAACATAGCAGAATCAGTACTGTCGTAAGCTTTATAAAGTGCGCTAACAAATTTAACCATCTCTTTAAAAGCAGCACCGCTTAAACCCAGGTTAAAAGCAATTTTTCGTGCCTGAAAGCCTTGTAAGCCAACTTTAGGGTCAATTTCTTCTTTGAAGATCAAATGAGGCGTGTGCTCAGCAACTTCTTCAATGTCCATACCACCTTCAGTAGAATACATAATAATGTTTCTGCCGTTTGAGCGGTTTAGCAACACACTTACATAGAATTCCTTGGTTTCCGAAGCGCCAGGATAGTAAACATCCTGAGCGACTAAAATTTTGTTCACCTTCTTTCCTTCCGGACCGGTTTGCGGGGTTACCAGTTGCATGCCTAATATAGCGGCAGCTCTCTCTTTAACCTCATCCAGGTTTTTGGCCAATTTTACACCACCACCTTTGCCGCGTCCACCAGCGTGGATCTGCGCTTTAATCACAACCCAGTCAGAGTTGTAGTCGGTTTTCATTTTTTTAGCAGCTTCTACAGCCTGCTCTACCGTTTCGGCTACTACACCTTCTTGTACGGCTACTCCAAAACTTTTAAGTATTTCTTTACCTTGATATTCGTGGATATTCATTATGCTGAAAAAATTTGTCCAAATCTACAACTTCAAAAGCTTTATAACAAATGACTACAGGTATTTTCAGCCTTTATATTTTTACCTTCTACTGAAAAAAAATGGGCTAATTTTAAATTAGCAGCCAGTTGGAGCGGATGAAATATAGAAAGCAACCGCTAATGCCTGCCCGCCGTACCCGATTTAACAGGAATTGTTCCGCGATATGTTTAACCTTGCCTGCTATTTTTGTAAGTTTGCGGTTATGCTAAAAGCCACAGGTATAAAAAAAGCTTATGGAAACCTGCCTATCTTGAAAGGTGTGGATTTTGAAGTGTCAAAAGGTGAAATTGTAAGTATTATAGGGGCCTCAGGGGCTGGTAAAAGTACACTTTTACACATCCTTGGAACTTTAGATAAGCCCGATGAAGGAGAAGTGGAGCTGAAGGGAGCAAAGGTAAGCCGGCTTTCCGGCGAATTGCTCAGTGTTTTTCGTAACCGTAATATAGGCTTTGTATTTCAGTTTCATCACCTGCTGCCTGAATTTACTGCACTCGAAAATATCTGTATTCCAGCCTTTATCGCCAAAACGCCGAAAAAACAGGTGGAGCAACGCGCCAGGAAATTGCTCGATCTGCTTGGCTTAACGGAAAGGGCAGACCACAAACCAAACGAATTGTCCGGCGGTGAGCAGCAGCGCATTGCTGTGGCAAGGGCACTGATCAATAATCCTGCAATTATCCTTGCCGATGAGCCCTCAGGTAATTTAGATTCGGCAAATGCGAGTTCCCTGCATGAATTCTTTATCACACTTCGTGATAATTTTCAGCAGACCTTTGTGATCGTAACGCACAATGAAGAACTGGCAAAAATAAGCGACAGGGTAGTAACCATGAAAGATGGACTAATCATATGACCATATTAATTACAGGCGGGAAGTCGGCCAATGCACTGAAACAGGCTAAACGATTTGAAGGGGATAACATCATACTTGCCGACTACGGTGAGATGCCCAGCTTTCCATCCACGACCTATAAATTCCTTTCCCTTGGTGAAAGGAACGACGACATCATTGCCCATAATTTGCTAAACCACTGTCTCAACGAAGCGGCAGATGCTGTTTTGGCCCTGAATGCCTTTGAACTGGAAGAACTGTTAAAGTCAAGTGTACTTTTTAAAGAATTTAATATCGACATATTAACAGCGGATACAAAACGCTAACTATCATGATTTTTGAAAAATACCTCCAGGATAAGCAGTCTTTTATTTTTGAACTCGACAATGTGATCTATCCTGAAAAGGACTATCTTTTGCAGGTGTATTACCTGTTTGCACAATTCATAGAATACAGTGAGCAATTGAATGCTGTCGACATCCTTAAATATATGCAGGACCTCTACCTGCAGGAAGGTGCCGCTGAGGTCTTTCCTAAAACGATAGCAAAATTCAATATCCCCGGGAAGTACAGTGTTAATTTTGAGATGCTGCTGCAGAGCGTACGCCTGCCGCTGAAGCTATTGATCTATCCAGAAGTGCTGAGCTTTTTACAGGCCATAGTTCTGGAACGCAAACAGCTCTTTTTGTTTGTAAAAGGAATTCCTGCAATGCAGCTCAATAAAATCAAGCAGACAGAATGGGCGGGACTTGAAAAATACCTTACTGTTTTTTTTACGGCGGAATTTGAACCTGAGCAGGATTCCCTGAAGCTGGTTCTGAAACAACAGCAGCTTCCAAAAGATAAAGTATTGCTGATCGGTAATTCGATGTTTGCAGAAAACATTGCAGCGGATTCAACTGTTGACTATCTGAATGTCAAAGAATTATTTAAAATTTAATTGAATTTATATTATCAGTATCTTTGCTTAAATTGTAAAATATGAAATCCGTATTCTGGTCTGGAAAGTCAAATTTCCTCTTAGTGTTGCTTGTAGTGTTGGGTCTGTGTGGTTGTAAAAAGTCTAAGATGACACCAGATCCGGAACCGGAACCACCTTCGGCTGGTCCCAACACCAAGCAGACGCCTACCACCAACAGAACCGAGCTGACTAACGATTCGCTGTTTCTGTATGCCAAACAAGTTTATTACTGGAACAGTACGCTGCCCTCTTATGATGCGTTTGAGCCCAGAAAGTACGGGGCAGATTTCGATAATGAATTGTTCAATATTGTCAAGGTGTCGGGATCTGTTGACTACCAAAGCGCCTCGGCCTATCCAAAATATTCGTATATAGAAGATATCACCACCCGGAACCCTGTTGCAGTAGTGCCTGGCAGCCGGTTATCCGTAGACCTGGAAGGGAACGGTAATGACATAGGAATACGTCCGGTGTTCTATTTGTCTGATGGTACGACCTATTTATTGTTTATCACAGCAGTTTATCCCGGGTCAGATGCAGCTGCGAAAGGGGTACAGAGAGGCTGGTTGATTGAGCGGGTTAATGGACAGGCCGTCGGAGCCAATTATAATAACGAGCGGAACAATGTAAATAATTCCTTATCTGCGAATTCTGTCAGATTGCAGGGGTCTAAATATGTTGGTGGAATAAAGCAGGGGACCTTTGATGTTACCCTCAGTAAGACCTCTTATAAAAGTAATCCAATTCTCCTGTCGAAGGTCTTTACAGCGGGCACTAAAAAAATTGGCTACCTGTCTTTGGCACGCTTTTCCAATGAGGAGAACTCATCTGCTGTCTTAGATGCCGCATTCAGTAGTTTTGCGACAGAGAGCCTTACCGATCTGGTGGTCGACCTGCGCTACAATGGTGGAGGATACATCAGTACGGCGGAGCGGCTCATCAACTTGATCATCCCAACAAACGTAACCGGAGTGATGTATAAGGAATACTTTAATTCAACACTGCAAAATAAGACGGCAACCATCATGAAAAACCAGCCGCTCACTGAAAATGATATCATTCAATATAAGAATGGAAAAATGTTGAACCTATACGACGACGTTGATTATTCCGTTGCTAAAAACACCTATAATTTCAGTAAAATCGGGAATTTGACTACAGTGGCCAATGTTGTATTTATTGTAACGGGCAACACGGCCTCAGCAAGCGAATTGGTCATTAACTGTCTGAAGCCAAAGCTGAATGTTAAACTGGTAGGAGAAAAAACCTATGGCAAGCCGATTGGTTTCTTTCCGATTCGCTTACAAAATAAATATGACGTCTTTTACTCACTATTTGAAACTAAAAACGCACTGGATCAGGGAGGCTATTTTTCGGGAATGACTCCGGATTATGGGGAAAGCACTAACGAGCCGACGTTTTTCGATGATCCTAGATACCAGGATGGTGATAAAAATGAACCCTATCTTGCAAAAGCAATTACGGTATTAAATCCTTCTGGGCTGGCAGTACAGGGAAGTGCGAGGACCTCTGCAATGAGAGTTGGTGATCAGCAGGTCAGCTTCAGTTCCGGAAATACGATTAAGCCAGTTAAAGAAGATGCTGAGTTTGTGGGCATGATCGAAGATCGCTTTAAACGTAAATAAGCTTAAAAAACTGTCAGTCAGTACCTTCGTTTGTATCAGAAATATTATTGACACAATCGTGTAAATGCTTTTGAAGTGTGGCGCTTTTTTTGTTTATTGGTATAACAAAAAAACGCTTTTACAAACACTGAGTTTAGTCATATAATTATGTTAGGGGAATTAATAGAGAAAGAAGCGATCGACATCAGTCAGGTCGTACCGGCAGACCAAAATCATACCGAAGAATTAAGAGATAAATTAAATGCAGCCCAGCGACTGGGCAATGAGTTTAAGTCGAAGGCAGATATCACCTTCAATACCAAACAAGGGGCCAAAACAGTTTCTACCACCGTATGGTCAGTAACAGAAAATTATCTGCTGCTCAAAAGTGGCATACACCTTCCATTAAGCAGTTTGATTGACATAGATTTTTAAAAAGCTATTGTTTTTTCATTTTTAGCTTGTCCTGGAAGAGCCGCTGACTATCGCGCTCTTTATCGATGTTGGTAATGATCTCCTGAATAGCATTGCTGGCATCGATAAAGAATGTTTTATTGATGTTCTGATAGTCATCTGTCGACCGGTGGTAATCTTTATGGTCTTCTACACCAAAATAAATAAACGGAATGTTTTTGTCGTTAAAGGCCGAATGGTCGCTCTGGTTGATCCAGTTATCTTTCCCTGATTTAGGGTCATCGTGCCCAAACAAAACCTTCAGCTTAGGATTGCTGATATAAAAGTACTTCCTCAATGAAGGGTATTTGGCAGTTCCACAGGCGTAAAGTTCATTTCTGTCATTGTGGCTGATCATATCCATATTGATATTCAGCTTGATCAGTCCGATGCTTACCGGCGGATTGGCAACAAAAGCCTTTGCCCCCTGCAGGCCCATTTCTTCCGCATCAAAAGCAGCCAGAATTAAGGTATGATTGGGTTTATGGGCTTGATAATGGGCAGCTAATTTCAAAAGGGCGGCCAGGCCGGATGCATTGTCGTCCGCGCCATTATAAACCTGATTTTTAATGATTCCCAGATGATCGTAATGGGCCGAAATGACCATCACTTCATCAGTTTTTCCGGGAATAAAAGCGATCATGTTCTTCCCCTGAACTTTTTCCGTACCCCTTTCAAAAGAGAATGGCTGTTCATAGCTCTGCAATTGTGGAAAGGATTTCAAGCCGATGGCCTTAAACCGTTTATCCAAATAAACCCTGGTCATTTCAGCGCCTTTTGTACCCGTTTTACGCCCTGCATAAGCATCCGACGACAGGATCTCGACATCGCTCAGCAGCTGCCTGTCGGCTTCTGTGCCGGGAGTTTGTTTTATGGAACCACAGCTTAGCAGCAATCCCAGGGATATCAGCAGATAAGTATTCATTTGCCCAGGCTTTATCATCATATAAAGGTAATTATATTGTGCGACAACCGACCATCCTATTTTTGTAAAAACTTCCTTTCAGCGCTGCTGTTCTATTGGAATCCCGCTAATTTGCGGATAACTATAATCATAAAACAATCGAAAATGGAATACAGACGTTTAGGAAAATCCGGTCTGCAGCTGAGTGCATTATCGCTGGGTAGCTGGCTTACCTTCGGAAACCAGATCAGCGATCAGACCGCAGATGAGCTGATGGGTATCGCTTATGATGCGGGTGTCAATTTCTTCGACAATGCTGAAGGCTATGCCGCCGGCAAATCGGAAATTGTAATGGGAAAAATATTAAAATCACACAAATGGGAACGGGAATCTTTTGTCGTTTCCAGTAAGGTGTATTTTGGAGCCGAAAACAAAGGCCCCAATAGGGTGGGCCTGTCACGTAAACACGTTATAGAGGCTTGCAACGGTGCATTAGCGAGATTGCAAGTGGATTACCTGGACCTTTACTTCTGCCACCGGCCCGACAAGAGTACACCGATAGAAGAAACCGTCTGGGCCATGAATACCCTGCTGCAGCAAGGAAAGATCCTGTATTGGGGGACATCCGAGTGGAGCGCTGCGGAGATCATGGAAGCCATTCGTGCCGCAAAACAATATCACCTGATCGGGCCCACGATGGAACAGCCACAGTACAACCTGATGGAACGCAATAA
Organism: uncultured Pedobacter sp.; assembly: GCA_946478755.1. The sequence goes on from CAMLDJ010000240.1 coordinate 6,655, forward strand.
ATTGGAAAAGGAATACCTCCTGCTCTTTCAGGAATACGGCCTGGGTACCACCATCTGGTCGCCTCTGGCCTCTGGTCTGCTGTCGGGCAAGTATACCTCCCGGGAAACACAAGATACACGTCTGGAACTGAAAGGAATGGAGTGGTTGAAGGATGCGGTATTAAACGAGGATAAGTTGCAGAAGGCCCGGCAGCTGCAAACGCTGGCCGACGAGCTGGAAGTGCCCCTTGCCCGGCTTTCTCTGGCATGGTGCCTGAAAAACCCTCATGTAAGCACCGTAATTCTGGGTGCCTCGAAACCAGCACAGTTAAAAGAAAACTTAACTGCGCTGGAAGTCCTGCCCTTGCTTACCGATGCCGTAATGGAAAAAATCGAAGAAATTGTGTAGACCAGGCCAAAAATAGTTCAGTTCTAGCCAGATTCGGCAGTCCCCGATCAGCACAGTTGGTCTGAACTACAGAAGGGCGTCAGAAAGTGTTGGGATAACCCCCAACAATTTTGACGCCCCTTTATATATACTGTTATGAAATTAATAGTAGGTGAGTCGGATCACACCGGCCATTTTCTTGGCCAGGCGTATGACCTGCCTGGTATAGCCATACTCATTATCGTACCATGCATACAGGACAACGGACTTATTGTCTCTCGAAACAATTGTTGCCGGTCCATCAATGATGGCAGCATGACTGTTACCAATCAGATCCGAGCTGACCAGCTCATTGGATATGGAGTATTCAATCTGCTCGGACAGATCGCCAAACAAGGACGCTTGTTTAAGGACCTCCGCGATTTCTTCCCTGGAGGTTACCTTGTTTAAAGACAGGTTCAATATCGCCAGTGATACATTTGGTGTAGGCACACGTACGGCATTGCCTGTCAGCTTCCCGCCCAGGTGAGGAATTACCTTCGCTACCGCCTTGTCTGCCCCGGTTTCTGTAATGACCAGGTTTAAAGCGGCCGAACGGCCCCTCCTGTACTTTTTATGATAGTTGTCCAGTAAATTCTGGTCATTGGTATAAGAGTGTACGGTCTCTATGTGTCCTTTTTCTATACCGAAAGCATCGTCAACGATCTTGAGTACAGGAACAATCGCATTTGTTGTGCAGGAAGCATTCGATAAAATGGTTTCCACATCAAAATCAATCTGGGTATCATTTATTCCTGCGACTACATTGGGGATATCACCTTTAGCAGGAGCGGTGAGCAGCACCTTTGCAATGCCTTTCGACTTAAGATGTTGGCTCAGTCCTGCGCGGTCGCGATAGATCCCAGTGTTGTCTATTAAAAGTGCGTCCTGAATGCCATAGGTGGTGTAATCTACAGATTCTCGCGAAGCCGCCTGAATAAAATGGACAGTTTGTCCGTTAATAATCAAGGCCCTGTTCTCAAAATCTTCGACGATGGTGCCATTAAAGGGCCCGTGAATAGAATCGGTACGAAGCAGTTCCGCTCTTTTGATCAGTTCTTCATCGCTATAACTTCGGGTTACAATTGCCCTCAGGCGAAGTTGTTCGCCTTTTCCAGCCTGCAGGATTAACTCGCGTGCAGCAATCCTGCCTATTCTGCCAAAACCAAACAGCACGACATCCACAGGTTTTAAGCTGATCTTATCTTTTCCAATATGTTTGCCGAGTTTGTTTACCACAAAGTCCTGAATAGAAGCGTAATTGCTGTTGTCTCCCAGCCATTCCGAGGCCAGCCGGCCTACATCTACTCTTGAAGGGGCAAGGTTGCACTTAACAATGGCGGCAGCCAGCTCCAATGTGGTATAGATACTAATATCTTTGCCACTGATTTCTTTTGCATACTGATGATGCGCCAGGATCGCGCTGCTGCCAACATCGAATAAAGGCTTTCGGAATAATACAAGCTCAACTGATCTGTCGAACCACAGCTGGCCTACAATATTGATCAGTTCAATTGCTTTCTTTTCTTTTTCAATCCAGCTTTGAAACTCGGATTGGTACTTGTTTAACA
>CAMLDJ010000241.1 GCA_946478755.1 uncultured Pedobacter sp.
GAGATTAGCTTCCGTGACTGGAGTTCAGACGTGTGCTCTTCCGATCTTTTTACGCACCAAATGGCTTGAGCGTAATGCGTCGACCCCCAAATTAAAAGAACAGGAAGTTGTGCTGATGATGGAATAAATGAATGAACTAGCGGTCAGAATGCATTGCGCCTTCCGCCGCCATCAACTATGGCGACTGTACCGGTAACGTATTTGGCCCGGGGCGATACCAGAAATACGGCCATATTCGCAATGTCCTGCGTTTCGCCAAAATCTCCTAACGGGATTTCACGTTCAGCAAATTTCTTGCGTTCATCACCGGGAAAATAAGGGCGGATGTTCTCGGTATCTATAAGCCCCGGTTGCAAACAGTTTACCCTGATACCATACTTACCCAGTTCACCTGCCAATTGTTTAGACCACATTACCAATGCCGCTTTGGCAACTGCTGAGACATTGAGTGTACGCAACTCATAAGTACTGGTTAAATTGAGTATGCAACCTTGTTTGCGCGCTATAAAATGAGGTAATAGCTGTTGAGCTAGTTGCCTTGGCCGTTCAAAATCAAGCCCCATTGATCGGGTCCATGGTTCTTCCGGTCCTGCAATATCGACAGGTTGGCTTTGTCCGGCGTTGTTAACGAGTATATCGACATGACCAAGCGCTCTTAAAGCTGCTGCCACGATGTTTTCCGGCCCAGCGGGTGCAAGTAGATCCTGAGCAAAAATGACAGGCTCAACAGCACCTTCGGCTTTGATCTCCCGCACCAGACTGTTTAATAAATCGGGGTTACGACCGGTGGCAAACACTTTAACGCCTTCTGCTGCCAGTTCTTTTACTATAGCGCGGCCAATTCCCTGACTCGCGCCTGTAATTATTGCCGTTTTTCCTTTTAAATGCAGATCCATATTTTATTTATTTAAAAATTACATTGCAATAATAGCTGCTACCAGCTAATTTTATAGGTTGCGCAACCATTTGTATGGTACTAACAAATATGTAAGTAATGACAGCGAGAAAAGAAAATTCCACTTATACCCTTAACGAAAAATTCATTATTGAATGCGACCTCACCTATGCGGTCAACAAAATAGGCGGTCGATGGAAAATACTAATTTTAGATAAACTGGGAACCCATAAACTAAGGTTTGGCGAACTTAAAAAGGAGTTTCCTTACATTACCGAACGTATGCTCACTTTGCAATTACGCGCATTGGAGCAGGATGGTCTGGTTAAACGAATAGTTTTTGCTAAAGTACCACCAAAAGTTGAATACGAACTCACGCCAATGGCATCGGAATTTTTGCCCATTTTCAGGCAATTAAGTGAATGGGGAGGTAAACACAAAAATTTAACAAACAAATCCAGGCTTAAAACGTAAGCCCCTATTTATCAAACCGAAAACAGCCACTTTTTTCTCCTACACTGTATACCTCGTTTTTTAAATTGACCAGGGTAATATTCCCTGTCCAACCTCTTCAACCAACAGTACTCTTTAGCAGCCTATGTTTTTATGGCTCTGCCATAGGATTTCTTCATGGCGTATTGATTCGGCACTGCCCCCATCGAAGTCCGTAAAAAAGCTCCAGATTTTTCTGCAGCTTTTTGCAGTGGTGGCAAGGTTAAGAATCCCGAACCATTTCCTTCGTGATTTGCGTAGAATAACGAGATAGGACTTAAAGTTGTTTTGGCTCAATGAAGAAGGCTGAGCAAATTTCAAGGCCTCCTTCAATTTTTATCAGAATAAAAGCTTATTTCGGTTAGTATTATGTTAGCTTTAGAAAATACAAAGCGAAAGTACTTTCCTGACTACTTTAATTATCCCAATTTATATTTCAATATAAACAAGCATGAGCACTAATAGTGATTCTGATGAACTGTCTATTGCAAACAAAGAAATTGCTTTTCAGCATCAGGAAAAAGAAGACCGCGCAGCCGAATTAATTATTGCTAATAAAGAGCTGCTCTATCAAAATGAGGAAAAGGGAAACCTTGCAGCTGAACTGGTCATTGCCAATAAAGAACTGGCCTTTCAAAATGCAGAAAAAGAACAGCGTGCCGCTGAACTGATTATTGCCAATAAGGAACTTATTTTTCAAAATGAAGAGAAGGAACGGCGCGCGGCCGAACTGGTCATTGCCAATAAAGAACTGGCCTTTCAAAATACAGAAAAAGAACAGCGTGCTGCTGAACTGATTATTGCCAATAAGGAATTAGCTTTTCAGAATGAAGAAAAGGAAAAGAGGGCGCAGGAATTAATAGTAGCTAACAGAGAATTAAAAAACGCGGAAGACGATATCCATAAGTTGAATGAAGAGTTGGAACAAAAAGTAATTGAACGTACCGCAGAATTGGAGGCTGTCAACAAAGAACTGGGATCATTTTCCTATTCGGTGTCGCACGATTTACGTGCACCGATCCGAGCCATTAATGGGTACACCAGGATACTGCTGGAAGATTATGAGGAGAAGCTGGATGCTGAAGGCAACAAAATCCTTTATGCTATCATCAAAAATTCCAAAAAGATGGGCGAACTGATTGATGACCTGCTGGCATTCTCCAAACTCGGAAGAAAACAGGTGACCTTCTCGGAGATCCTCATGAATGAGCTGGTACAATCAGTCAGAGACGAATTGACTTTTGATGATGGGGATAAAATACCCGTGTTTGATGTCCAGGTTCTTCCCTCTGCTAAAGGCGATAGGTCTTTGATTAGGCAGGTATGGATCAACCTGATTTCAAACGCAATCAAGTATTCCAGGCATAAGCCCACTACTAAAATAGAGATAGGTGCTTTTGAGCAGGACAGGATGGTGGTTTACTATGTTAAAGACCACGGTGCCGGATTTGACATGCAATACTATGATAAACTTTTTGGGGTGTTTCAGCGATTACATTCCCAGGAAGAATTTGAAGGGACGGGCATTGGCCTCGCCATCGTCCACAAAATTGTCGACAGGCACAGGGGAACCGTTTGGGCCGAATCGGTATTAGATGAGGGAACATGTTTTTATTTCAGTTTACCAAAAGTTAAACAATAAAACAGATTATGAATTACGACGACGTAGAAATATTATTTGTCGAAGACAGCATTGATGATGCTGCACTGACCATACGTGCACTTTCCAAGAGTGGCTTTTCAAATAAGCTTCATCATGTGTTTGATGGAGCGGCAGCACTCGATTTTTTATACTGCCGGGGAATTTATTCAGAAAGGGACAGTTCGCAATATCCGAAACTGATCTTGCTTGATCTTAAAATGCCAAAAGTGTCGGGAATTCAGGTACTGGAAACTGTAAAAACAGACTGTAACCTTAAATCTCTGCCGGTGGTCATGCTTACTTCCTCAAATGAAGGGCCCGACATTGAAAAATGCTTTGAATTGGGGGCCAATAGCTATATCGTGAAGCCTGTAGACAGTGATAACTTCTTTCATGCCATCAACAAGATCGGTTTATACTGGATCATATTAAGCCAGCCTCCACATTAGATGATAATTAGCTCTAAAGTTCTGATCCTTGAAGATAATGATCATGATGCGGATCTGCTTTGCCGCGAACTTAAAAAATCAGGGTTAAATTTCGTCAGCAAAATTGTTCAAAACCGCTCCGAATATGAAACTGCACTTCAGGATTTCAATCCTGATATTATTCTTTCCGATTATTCTCTCCCTGCCTTCGATGCGGTGACTGCCTTTCATATTAAACAAAGTCTGTTTCCGCTGATTCCGTTCATTATTGTTTCTGGTATTATCGGGGAAGAAAACGCAGTGGCTTTGATCAACAGCGGGGTGACTGATTACGCCTCCAAGGATAACCTCTTTTCCCTTCCGGCTAAAATCCTCAGGGCATTAAAGGATACCGAAATCACGCGGGAGAAATTAATTGCTGAAGAAAAAATCAAGTCAATCAACCAGGAGCTGTCCCAGCTAAATGCAGAACTGGAAGACCGGGTGGCCGCACGCACGAAAGCCCTTGCAGAAAGTGAAAACCGTTTCCGAAACATGATGGAAACCATCCCGCAAATTGCCTGGACAAACACTATAATGGGCAAAGTTGATTATTACAACCAGCAATGGTATGATTATACCGGGTTAAGCCGGGCGCAAACTCGTGTAAGGGATTTTATCAACGTGATCCACGCTGATGACCTCAGAGAAAGTTTAAATGAATTTGGTGTGCTTACTGAACGTATTGATGGCGGAGAGTTTCAGATCCGTGTCAAACGTGCAGACGGGCTTTACCGGTGGCACCTTATCCGGCTGATGCCTGTTAAAGATGATGATGGCATGTTACTCCAATGGGTCGGTACGGCCACTGATATACAGGAATTAAGAATATTACAACAAAACAAAGACGACTTTATCAGTATTGCCAGCCACGAACTAAAAACACCGATCACTACGCTGAAGGCCTCATTACAATTGCTGGACAGGATGAAAGACAATCCTTCGGCCACGGTACTTCCTAAACTGATTACCCAGGCCAATAAGAGTTTGGAAAAGGTATACATGCTCATTGAGGATCTTTTAAATACGAGTAAGGCAAATGAAGGTCAGCTTCAAATCCATCCGGAAAAGTTCAAGCTGCTGAAAGTTATCAGCGAATGTTGTGACCATCTGTCGTCAAATAGTGCTTTCAAAATCAATGTTAAAGGCGATGAAACACTGGAGGTTTATGCAGATATTTCCCGTACTGAACAGATCGTGATCAATTTCGTAAATAATGCCATGAAGTACGCGCCTGATTCCAAAGAAATAGAAGTCAGCGTCGAAAGGAAACTCGGAATGGCCAAGGTATCGGTAATTGATAAGGGCGTAGGTATCCCCGCACAAAATCTTCGTTTTCTTTTCGACCGCTATTACAGGATTAACCATGGCGGCAGCGAATACACAGGTTTGGGACTCGGACTTTACATTTGTGCCGAAATTGTAAAAAAGCATGACGGCACTATTGGTGCAGAAAGCGAAGTAGGCGCCGGCAGCACATTCTGGTTTACGTTGCCCCTTGCTTAACCCAGCACAAGTAAATGGTTTTTAAGCACAAAAAGGCCTCCTACTTGTCTAGGAGGCCTTTTTTGTGTATTTCCAGCGCTCTAACTAAAGAGTGAATCTTTGCATCAGCGTGTTTTTGCAGCTGAAGTATACCATCAAAGCTTTTGATACCACTTTTTGCAGTGACTGTACGTTCTTATTAACTAATTGAAACCCCGCCGTCAACCGGTAATAGAACACCAGTAACCCAAGAAGATCCAGAGTCTATTAGTAGGGCAGCGTGGGCGACGATATCACTGACATGACCACGTCTTTGCAATGGTATTGAAGTTCTTTCACTTTGATGGATAGCCTGAATCATCTCAACAGGAAGCCCTGCATTTGCAAGAACCTGAGTATCGGTCGGACCTGGGGCTATTGCATTTACACGGATTCCAAGAGGCGCGAGTTCCAATGCCCAAATGGAGCTGAGCATATTCAAACCGGCTTTGGCCGAGCCGTATGCACTCAATTGTGCATATGCCTTGGTGCCATTACTACTACTGACATTTACAATCTGACCTTTAGTTTCTTTAAGAAATCGGATGCATCCAGAGCTGAGTAAGCTTGGTGCTATAAGATGTACACGGTACATATCTTCTAAAGTAGACTGAGTAATTCCCTCAATTGGTGTTATAGCGACATGTCCAGCATTATTAACAAGGACATCAAGTTTTCCGTTCCAATTGTTTTCAACAAAATTAAAAATTGCTTTTTCCTCTCCGGCTTTTAAGCTATCATAGTGTATTGTGTTCAGTCCAGGGAGCTCACGCGCCAATGCAGCTAAACGTTCTGAACTGCGGCCAGTTATCAAAACTTGCCAGCCCTTATCGTAAAAGTGTCTTGCTAAGCCCTCCCCGATTCCAGATGAACCACCTGTAATTATTATATTCTTTTGCATAACGATATTATTTTTATGCAAAGAAAAAGGATAATACCATGTTTTACAATAACTTACCTTAAGGTAAGTTACGGAAGCCAGAGTTGGCATTACTTAAAGTCAGACCTTTAGAAAACCGGGTATTTTTTGTTTTAACTCCTAAATGACAAATGATTTCAAAGTGCTCTTTTACAGAAGACTATCTTTAATTTGCAATATGGATCCCGATAAAATTAGCCTATTAAGCCTATAAAATGGTCAAATTCAGATCTGATGGGTTCTTACCAGTAACAGGCCCCGATTTCCTTTTGTCTATATAAGATTTTCCCCAGATATTCAATGAATTGAATACTGGATCTAGAGAAATCCCCAGATCTGTCAGCTGGTATTCAACCCTGGGTGGTACCTCAGGGTATACAGCCCTGGTTAGTAAGCCGTCTTTTTCCATCTCACGGAGCTGTGAACTAAGGGTTTTTTCAGAAATGTCAGTTAGCATCTTGCTAAGTGAGGAAAAACGCTGCGGAACGCCGTTTTTTAAAGCTTTATAAATTTTAAGCTTCCATTTCCCTCCGATTATCGATAGTGCCGCCTCAACAGCACAATGAACATCAGGATTGTTTTCACAGTTTAAAGTTACCTGTCTGTTATAGCTCATGTTAAACTTACAATGGAGGGTCCTACCGGCAAAGGTAAACCTAATTAATGATTAAGCCAAATCCCTATTGCTCAGATCAGAGGCTGAGGAATAGTTTCCTATATCTCATATTTGTAAAAAAAACATACCACGAAATCATCCCGGACCGACGGAGGCAGTTATGCAAATCTTGAAATATTTTCCTTTCAGATTTTAAATAAGATGTTGCCTTTATTTTACTCCGCCAAAGGCTGCGAAGCAGGAATTTTTATGCAGTACGTCAATAGCTTTAAATCCTACTTTATTTAATAAATTAAGCTGATAGGTTAAGGAACGTGGTGTATCTTCATATTCAACGTAATCAAATACTTTCTGTGCGAATTCCGGACCACCTCCCAGTGTTTCAAGATAGGCTCTGTATTTATCTTGAAACAGCTGATCAATCAGTTTCGAATCGTGCGCGATCAAGTCAGAAATCCAAATACTTCCGCCGGGTTTAAGTAGATTGTATGCTTTGGTAAAAACGAGTTCCCAATCCTTATCAACGCGTAGGTGATGGAATGTAGCAGCGGCCAGCACAATATCAAAAGAATTATCAGGTAGATCAAGGTTACGCATATCATCTTGTATAAGGGTTATCTTGCCTTTTGTCCTTGAAGTTATTCTTTCTTTTGCTCTCTGTAGCATTGGCATACTTAAATCATTCAGCGTACAATTCAATTCAGGAATTTTGCTGAGCATTTTCAAGGTATAATTGCCGGCCCCACAACCGATATCGAGCAATTCGGTCGCCTGAGGTGTAGTATATCTTGCTGCCTCAGTACATAATTCCATCGTAAGCGGTGCATCAATGGTGGTTTGTTGCCCAGATTCAAGATTTGAAAAGCGTTCAACATCATTATCAAACCGTACTTTAATTTCGTGGTTAGTCGCTTTTCCCGGATAATTTGTTTCCATAGTTTACCTTTTTTATTTGTCAAAACTAACGGCTTTTATCATATTTGAAAAATATCAATTTTATCAATTGATGATACTTATTAGGTATTATAGATATGGATCTCAGACATCTTTTATATTTTAAAACGGTAGCAGAAGAATTACATTTCACAAGAGCTGCAGCAAGACTTTTTATTTCACAGCCCCCCTTAAGTCGCCAGATTAAAGAGCTGGAACAGGAGTTAGAAGTGCAATTATTTACACGTAACAATAAACGGGTCACATTAACAGACGCTGGAAAGTATTTTAAAAACGAGGTTGATGCAATTTTTGCCAAACTGGAAGAAAATAAAAATATAGTCCGTCAAATTCATTTAAGTGCCAGTGGAGAATTAAAGATCGGCTACATCAGTTCGGTTTATCAATCGTACCTCGCCGAGATTTTAAAAGCGATGCGCCAAAAATTTCCTTATATAAAAACGGGGCTATTTGAAATGCCAACTATAAGCCAAATAGACGCATTGGAGCAGGGAAAATTAGATGTAGGCATTTTAAGAGCGCCGGTTCTTTCTGAAAAATTAATCGTCCAAACCTTATTTTTCGACCCTTTTATCGTTGTAATTCCTCTTTCGGAACCAAAATTTAAGACCAATAAGGAGCTTGCCGATTTTTTAAGAAACAGTCCTTTTATATTTTTCAATAAAGAATTTGCACCTCACTATCACATCAAACTTATCGAAATATGCAAACGCCTGCAGTTCACACCTGATATTACACATGAAGCTAATAATGTACATTCTATATTGCAATTGGTGGAAGCAGGTCTTGGCGTCTCAATTTTGCCGTTATCGCTTAAAAGACAATATGATCATTTAAAAGTTTCCTTTATTGAATTAAAAGATATCCCTGTAAATACAGAGGTAGTGGTAGCATTTAAACAGACCAATAGAAATCCCGCACTAAAATGGTTTATTGATAATTACAATAATACAGGCGATTAAGTTATTTACAAAGACCTACCGATTGATGTCTAGTAAATCAAAGCCGCCAAAAAACGATTTAAAAACAAAAAAGCTCCAGATTTCTCTGAAGCTTTTTGCAGTGGTATGGGCCGGGATCGAACCGGCGACACATGGATTTTCAGTCTTTGTGTCTA
>CAMLDJ010000242.1 GCA_946478755.1 uncultured Pedobacter sp.
ATCCGGTAAAAAACATCATTAAAAACCACTGCGAAGTAACTTCCCAGAACCATGGCTTTGGTGTGGTACCTGATGAGGTAAGAAACTCTGATAAGGTTGAAATCACGCACATTAATTTAAACGACCAGTCCATTGAAGGAATCCGCGTAAAGGGTAAAAAAGCATTCTCTGTACAATACCACCCCGAATCCTCTCCAGGCCCGCATGATTCCCGTTATCTTTTTGACGATTTCATCAGCATGATCAAAGGTGAACTGACCTGGTAAATTATTTTACCGGATCAAAATATCATATTACCGACATTTTAGAAGGTTTAGCGGACTAGCATTTCCTATTTGGCTGAACCTTCTTACATTTATAACATGGATAGCAAGAATGCCATTATCAGTGTAAAAAACCTCGTAAAAAAATATGACGATTTCACAGCAGTTCAAGGCATCAGCTTTGACGTTTATGAAAACGAAATATTCGGACTATTAGGCCCCAATGGAGCTGGGAAAACCACTACTTTAGAGATCATAGAAACCCTTCGGGAGAAAACCTCCGGAGAAATCCTTGTAAATGGCTATTCTGTTGAAAAGGATGCCAGTAAGATCAAAAGAATCATTGGTGTACAGTTGCAGGCTGCCGGGTACTATCCAAACTTAAACCTCATTGAACTGATGGAATTGTTCTCCGGTTTATATGGAGTGGATATTAAACCAATGGAAATGCTTGAAAAGGTAAACCTGCAGGATAAGGCCAGGGCAAAATACAAGGCACTTTCAGGCGGACAAAAACAACGTTTTTCTATAGCCACAACGTTGATCAACGCCCCAAAAATAATCTTTCTTGATGAACCAACTACCGGATTAGACCCTCAGGCACGCCGTAATCTATGGGACCTGATCATCGCGATCAGAAACAATGGCACTACGGTAGTGATCACCACTCACTATATGGATGAGGCTGAACAACTGTGCGACCGCGTTGCATTTGTGGAACGCGGAGAGGTCATTGCCCTTGACACCCCTGACAATTTAATCGACAACCTGGTAAACAGCGGTTTCGAAAGGAAAAAAGAAGTTAAAAAAGCCAATCTTGAAGATGTCTTTATTAACCTGACCGGCAAAGAATGGCGGGAGGATAATTAAATCAATATGAGCAAACCTTACAACCATACCAAAGCGACACTGGCGCTCGCCAAAGCGAGCTTCCGCTCCATCACACGGAGCCCTTCAGCAGTTGTATTTACATTAGCTTTCCCATTAATATTCATCCTTGTTTTCGGCTTTATAGGGGGCAATGGGATTAAATTAGATGTAGCTATTGCAGGAAGGTCTGACCTGGACAACCCGGTTATAAAAGGATTGGAAAGGAACGGCTTAGTACATCTGATCACCGGTAAAAGCGATGAGTACATCAGAACAGGACTTGAGAAAGGACAAATTGACGCAGTAATCATTGTCCGGAAGAATGCAGCTGGAGACCCTGCGTACCTGACAGATGCTCAGTACACCTCTGCTTCAATTGATAAGGGTGGCATCTTAAAATCGCTGCTGCACGACCTGCTCTATACCATCAACACACAAAACACCGCACCTGCGATCGCCAAGCTGCGGGAAAGTACTGTACAGGGCAGAATATATCGTACCATTGATTTCATCTTACCGGGACAGCTTGGCTTTTCTTTATTGAGTACCGGGGTATTCGGAACTGCCTTTGTGTTCTTTAGTTTAAGACAAAACCTGGTCATTAAGCGCTTCTTCGCAACACCGGTGAAAAAGTCGAGCATTGTATTTGGAGAAGGCATAGCCAGAATAGGATTTGCATTGTTGGGCGCTATATTCATTATCCTTCTCGGGCATTTCTTTTTTCATTTTACTTTAATCCACGGTGCGATAACCGTATTAAACATGCTTTTGCTTTCTGTTATAGGCCTTATCGTTTTTATGGGTTTTGGTTTTGTCGTATCGGGTGTGGCTAAAAGTGAGAGTACCATCCCCCCTATTTCCAATATCATCACTTTACCTCAGTTCTTATTATCAGGCACATTTTTCTCCATTGATGCCTTCCCTTCGTGGTTACAGCCAATCAGCCACGCTTTGCCCCTAACTTATCTGAATGACGCCCTGAGAAAGGTAGCATTTGAAGGTGCCGGTTTATGGGACGTAAAACATCAGATTCTGGTCATGGTGATCTGGGGCATTGGCGTCTATGCTGTTGCAGTTAAGGTATTTAAATGGGAGTAACCTGGCTTTTGATATTCTCATTAGGAATATTAAATATTTATAGTTAATTTTATTTAACAAAACAGTTATTCCATTAACATTTAACAAACAAACAACTTATGGATCTATCGTGAGCAGTAATCGCGCGTATTAAACACGATAGCTTCCTAAATTAAAATCATCCTTATGAAAAGATTAGCAGCAGAATTTATTGGAACCTTTTGGTTGGTGTTGGGTGGGTGCGGCAGTGCCGTACTAGCCTGTAATTATCCGGATGCCGGGATCGGCTTTTTAGGCGTTGCCCTTGCTTTCGGATTGACTGTGGTGACGATAGCTTATAGCCTTGGACACATTTCAGGTGCACATTTGAATCCAGCCGTAACCATCGGCCTATGGGTAGGCGGACGTTTTGATTCACGGGAAGTGATCGGTTATATCCTGGCACAGGTTCTGGGAGGCATAGCCGGAGCCGGCATTCTCTATGTAATTGCCACAGGCAACGGAAGTGCTATCGGTGGATTTGCCAGCAACGGCTACGGGGAGCTTTCACCCGGACATTACAGTATGGCCGCAGCTCTGGTTTGCGAGGTCGTTATGACCTTTATCTTTTTGCTTGTTATACTTGGCGCGACAGATAGCAGAGAACCGCAAGGATTTGCCTGCCTCGCTATAGGCCTGTGTCTGACCCTGATCCACCTGATCAGCATTCCCGTAACCAATACCTCTGTCAATCCGGCGAGAAGCACCAGTCAGGCGATTTTTGTCGGCGGCGAGGCCTTAGGTCAACTTTGGCTATTCTGGGTAGCCCCAATTGCCGGTGCTATTTTAGCCGGAATAGTGTATAAATCATTTTTTGCCGCAAAACCAGAAGCTGCATAATCCCTGAAAAAAAACAAATATCATCGTCAATAAAAGCATTAAACAAAAGGGTCGTAAGTAATTACGGCCTTTTTTGCTGATAATTTAAAATTTATTATAACTTTGGATGTTGCCTTAGTAATTGTACTTTATACACTAAGGCTGATTTACTAAAAAAAACCAATAAAAATGAGTTTAATAATCGATGTTCATGCACGGCAAATACTTGACTCCCGTGGCAATCCTACAATTGAAGTAGATGTAATTACAGAAAATGGCATTCTTGGTCGTGCTGCAGTACCTTCAGGGGCTTCAACCGGAATTCACGAGGCGGTAGAACTTCGCGATAACGACAAATCTGTATACATGGGTAAGGGTGTATTAAAGGCTGTTACCAACGTAAATGATAAAATTGCTGCTGAATTAAAAGGTATTGATGTATTTGAACAAAATGCGATCGATAGCTTACTAATTAAACTTGACGGTACCGAGAATAAGGGCAACCTGGGCGCGAATGCGATCCTGGGTGTTTCTTTAGCTGTGGCTAAAGCTGCGGCACAGGAAAGTCGCCAGCCTTTATATCGTTATATCGGTGGTGTCAATGCCAATACACTGCCAATTCCAATGATGAACATCGTTAACGGTGGTTCTCATTCTGATGCCCCTATTGCTTTCCAGGAATTTATGATCATGCCTGTAGGCGCATCTTCTTTCTCTGAGGCACTAAGATGGGGAACGGAAGTATTCCATAACTTAAAAAAGATCTTACACGACAGGGGCCTTTCTACTGCAGTGGGTGATGAGGGTGGATTTGCTCCAACTTTTGAAGGCACTGAAGACGCTGTTGAAACCATCCTTCAAGCGATTGAAAAAGCAGGATACAAACCAGGTGAGCAGATCTGCCTGGCGTTTGACTGTGCAGCATCCGAGTTTTATAAAGATGGCAAATATGATTATACCAAGTTTGAAGGCGATAAAGGTGCCATTCGCACAAGTGCGGAGCAGGCCGAGTATCTCGCATCTTTAACTGAAAAATATCCGATCATTTCTATTGAAGATGGTATGGGCGAGGATGACTGGGATGGCTGGAAACTATTAACAGAGAAAATTGGAAGCCGAGTACAGCTGGTGGGTGACGATTTGTTTGTGACTAATGTTAAAAGGTTACAAACAGGAATTGATAACGACACCGCCAACTCTATCCTGGTAAAAGTAAACCAGATCGGTTCTTTAACTGAAACCATCAATGCAGTTTCTTTAGCGCAAACAAATGGCTATACTTCGGTAATGTCTCACCGCTCGGGGGAAACTGAAGATGTGACCATTGCTGATTTAGCTGTTGCCCTAAACTGCGGCCAAATTAAAACAGGATCGGCTTCACGTTCCGACAGGATCGCAAAATACAACCAGTTGCTACGCATCGAAGAAGAACTAGGTGCCGCTGCAAGGTTTATTGGCAAAGATTTCAAATACGCCAAGAAATAATCCGGGCCAGAAATCGGCTATAATAAAAAAAGTCTTGCAAGCAATTGCAGGACTTTTTTTATTATATTTCAATATTACTGACTGGATTTAACCTATGACAAAAAACAAAGAGGGAGAAACATCGGCCATACCATCGTTATTGATTGTGTTTCCGCCGCTGGCACTATTATTTATCATAGTCGGCTGGCTTAAGGGAAGCAAAATCAGTGCCCTATCTATCGTTTACGCGATTGCGGCAATTGCATTCAGTATAGTGTTTTCGATGCAATTGTATCAATCCTAGCATAAGATATTTCATAAAAAAAAGTACAGTTCTGTTCACCGGCTGCATTACTTATCGTTTTTCCTTAACAGAAAAACAACAAGAAAGCTATGCCGGTTCTCAGAAGGTGACATTTTATAATAATTACTCCTATACAATGGTGCAAGAATGGGCATCATGCTCAGCACCCAGCTTGACGAAAAAATTACCTTCTCTGATGAGACCTAGCTTTATTTTAGTTTTTTTGCTAAAAAAAAACTAAATTCATGCAGGCTCAGCAGAGAACGGTTGTTTTTTATTTTATATCTTTGATTTATATGAGTCGCATATTAGAACTTGTCCGCAATAAATACTTCCTGTCTGTAGCAGCTTTCGTTGTATGGATGTTGTTTTTTGACAGGAACGATATGATGTCCCAGTACGAGTTCAAATCTGAAGTGAACAAGCTTCAGGAAGAGAAAGACTTTTACGTCAAAGAAATCTCCCAGGTAAAAAAGGATCTGAACGAATTAAATACCAACTTAAATACTGCGGAAAAATTTGCCCGGGAGAAGTACTTTATGAAAAAGGACAATGAAGACGTCTTTGTTATCATTAAGGAAGCCCCTAAAGATTAATATCCGAATTTAGGCAAGGCGAGTTTAAACCGGACCACAATTATCCTCAGTGTAAATATAAAGGCGATTACAATAATCGTTGCCGCATCATCAGTCAGCTGAAAATATTTCAAAGCATAATATAGCACGCCCCCGAAAATGCAGGTAGTGGCATATATCTCTTTATGAAAAATTAAAGGAATCGTGTTTAACAGCGTATCCCTGATGACCCCGCCGAAACAGCCGGTAATCGTACCCAATGCGATGCAAATACCCGGACCTAAGCCAAACATCATCCCCTTTTGGATACCGAGCATGGTAAACAGGCCCAGGCCCAGCGAGTCGAACAGAAAAAGCGTCACCTTAAATTTCTTGATATGTGTTTTAAAGAAAATGGTTACCAGGCTGGTCAGTAAAATCAGCAGGCAATAATTTACATCTCTCATCCAGGCAACGGGTGTATCGCCCAGTAAAAGATCTCTGACCGTTCCTCCCCCGATTGAAGTTACGAAAGCAATGATCAGCACCCCAAAAGGGTCGAGTCTTCTTTGCATGGCGGCAAAGGAGCCTGATATCGCGAAGGAGACAGTTCCCAGGGTTTCAATGGTTTCCACTGTATCAATCTGCATAGCCTGTATAATTAAATTTCGCCATTCCTTTTACGGAAGAACCACTCCGTTGTAAGCAATAACATGATCAGTGCAAACAGCCATTTAAAGTTAATCAATTCTTCATATCTCCGATCTTCATAACTCAATGTTTTGATTTGGTCATTCGCCTTTATGGCGTCAATTACTTTTAATAAATCCTGAGGCATATACATTTTACCCCCGGTTTGGGCCGACATGGTATTCAGCAACTGATGATTGGCAACGGTTTGCTGGTACTCTGCAACCATCGCGTTTACGTAGAAAACCCCTTGAGCCATGTATTTCTTATCGCCCAGAAGGGTCGATGCAGTATAGGTATAATTACCTGCCGGCAACATTCCTGCATCGAGCTGATAAGCGGCGTCTGTTCTTGAAAAAAGGAATTTATAGTCCGTACCTGCTTCGTTTTTTATGGTAATATTCACATCAGGTGTATTTAGCGGAACGTAACTGTCGTTGTATAAAACCGCATTAAGAACTATATTTTCATTTTCATCAAAAGTATTTGCCGAGGTATAAACTCTAAATTTCCTTTTATCGTCTTTAACTGAAAGATACTGAACTACCTTTGAGACCAGATTATTGAAGATAGCGGGTTCCTGTTGTGTCTCCCCAGCTTCAGAAAGTTTCCATCTCCACAACCCCTCGCCCACTAAAAAACCTGTTTTCCGACCATTGTCCTGCATAAAAAACAATTGCGGATCATCGGTGTCAATTTTTCCAATGCGCTGGTTCAATACGATCGAGCTGTTCCCATTTAAAACCATTTTGCCAATGGGAGCTTGCAACGGATCAAAAGCTTCAATTTGCTTCACTGTCACCTGATCCATATCAAATAACGTGAAGCCACTATTCACATGACTAAATGTTTCCTGCAATGCATTGCTGCTCCCACTAAATCTAGCCTGATCTTGCAGCTGATTAAATGCATTTAAATTTGTCTGGGCACCAAGTACATACCACAAAGCAACCTTTTCCGAACCCAGTTTTTTGATAAATGCAGTCGCATCATATAGTGTCGAAGGTAACTGATAAAGTATCACCAGACCATAATCATTCCCGTTCAGCGCATTCATATCCCCGGCCAGGACAACCTTTACCTCAAAATTTTTGTTTAGCGTGATGGCCTGTTTCAAGGCGGTAATATCAGGGTGCGGGGCTGCAGCCGCAATCAATACCTTTTGTTTTGTATCTATTACATCGACAAAAATACTTTGTACATTGTTTTTTTCGGATATCTCCTCTTTTAAGGGGCTTAGCTGCACGGTATATTTTTGCAAACCGACCTTCGTAGCCCTGAGCTTAACAGGGATGTTTTTTACAAGGGCAGCCGAATTAACCACCAGCTTTTCTTCGTATATTTTTTTGCCATTTGCGATTACTGAAAGCAGGCTTGTTTCGCCGGCAGCTTCAAAGGCCTGCACTTGCACCTCAACGGTAAATTCATTATCAAGATAAACCAGGTTGTTATGATTTATATTGGCAATCAGCAGGTCCTTTTTTGGAATCGTATCTCCCAGCGCAATGGTATATACAGGAGCTCTTAACTTATTTAGTTCGTAAAGCGGGCTTCCGCCACGGTTAAAAATTCCATCAGAGGCTAGGATCACTGCACCAACATTTCTGTTCAGATACTCATCGTTCAGCCTATTGATCAGTAGGGCTGAATTACTCAATTTGCCTTTGTTTGAAAAATCAAAGCCATTTTTGACACGGTCACTAAAATTATAGATTTTCAAGTCATAGTGCTCAGACAGCCGATCGGCAAGGCCTTGCATTTCCTGTTCGTATCGACGCGGATTAAAACCAGAAGCCACTATATTCCCTACAGACAGAGAATTGTCTTGTCCGATTATAATAATGGGCTTCTCTGGCTTATAGGACACCGTTTTGATCAAAGGAGCAAACAGCAGCAATCCGATTGCAGTCGTTACAAGTATGCGAATTGCGGCCAATAAGTAACGCAGTTTTTTATCCAGATGCCTCGTTCTGCCGTATAAGAGCCAGGCAAACAATCCACCTATGAGCAGGCAGGCCAGCAGGCACAAGAAAGTAGATAAGTTAAAAGAATCGCTCATACGTATTCGATAAAGATGCTAATTTTCAACCAATCTGCGAAGCATTTTACCTAAGTTTACTATGACACAGGCTGCCAAAATCTGAATGTGTTTTGAGTTTTTTATCACCAGCCAGTGCAACTTTCCATTATCGGCTCCAGTTTAAGGGCATGGCAAACCGATGAAGACAAATCTGCAGCAGGCCAAGCTATTTGAACAAAAAAGGCTGCACAATCATTTGTGCAGCCTTTTTCTGATCAGGGTTAATTATAGCATTCCGCCGCAAACCGACAGTACCTGTCCGGTCACATAGGAGCTCATTTCTGAAGCCAGAAATACACATACGTTTGCTACATCTTCAGTTTCCCCAGCCCTTTTCAATGGGATACCTTCTTCCCAGCCTTTTACAACTTTGGGATCCAGCACATCAGTCATCTCCGTAC
>CAMLDJ010000243.1 GCA_946478755.1 uncultured Pedobacter sp.
GACTGGCCCAGTATCACCGATACAGGTGGCCCGTTATACTCCGATATATGCATATAGTGTTATGGCGAGATATGAGAAAGGCAAAACAAAAACTGGTGGCCGGAGAAAAGGAACAAAGAATAAACTACAGAAAAAATAAGATTGATGTACCAGTCAGCTAAATAAAAACCCTTTTTTTTATTCAATACTACATTAATATTACAAAATCCTTTTTTATGAGTGAGGAAAAAAATATCATTCCGGCGAGTACTAGATTTCGCTATTTGACAGATGAAGAAATCAAGCACCCCGACAAGGCTATTAGTGTGCTGTTCATTAATGAGATCTACGTAGAGAATTTAAGATATAATCTTTTAAATTTAATTAGAGCAGCCTTTACACGGCCTGATATGTCTACAACTACGTATGGGAATCCGGAGGAATATGCTTTTGATCAGCGACGATGCTTTAAGCTTTTGGAATTGGCATTTGTACTTAAATGCAGTGATGAAGATTATACATTAACAGAGGACAATTTATTATATCGAAAAGGTGAGGGCTGGTGGGGCTGGCATTTAGACGAGCGCGGAGAGTTATCATATCCAGGGGTTTCGTTTAGGACATTACTTGATCATGAGGTCAACAATGTCAAGCTATTTTTTGATGAACTGTTTTCTTTTAAAAGCTTTAACGATTGGGCTATGATTTTAGACGATCTTTTAAGCAGCGCTCATAGTTCCGAGGGTTACGATGAAATCACAGATCAAGGCTACCTTATAATTCCCATTCTAACTTATTTAGAAAAATTAGTAGAAGCTATTTATTTGGTCTACTGTATAAATGAGGGTGCGATAGTGTTCAAATAGCGATGTTACATTCGACCGGTAATAATTTAGAAGTTCAATTTATTAGTGTATAAATAATCCTTTTAACAACTTGCCAAACTTGTATATTTCAGTGAAAGTGCTTTTCCCGAAACCTACACCTTACAAACCATTGTCACATGCTAATATTAGACATCCATTTTAAATTCCTTGCAAAAAATTATATTTCCCGCTTTCCATCAGATTGAAAATTAATTTATGATTTTCTTTAAGGGCCTTAAACTTCTTAATTTGTTCCCTTAAGTTAGTTGAGGATTTCTTCACATCGTCACCTTGTAGAAAGTTTATTGTATCGGTTTGAGCAGTTCCTTTTAATACTTTCTGTTTTAAAAGATATGCTTTTTCCAAGCGCATAAATAAACTTAACAAAATCTCACTTGTATTACTTGCTTCTTTGTCAACAGCATCGGTCAGATACCTCGACACAAATCCTTCTGTCAAATCATCATTATTCGCTGCAATTAAACCTTGTTTAGACAATTTAACGAATGGAACAGTTAGCAAATCTCTACCACTATAATCAAAATAAGTATTTATTAAAGCAAGTGTTTTTTCTTCTGCCAATGATCGATTATTCTTTTTGGACGTAACTGAATTCGTATACTTTGAAGTTTTATTAAATAGTCGCTCGTAATACTCGTCTCTTGCTTTTGTTATATTAACTA
Organism: uncultured Pedobacter sp.; assembly: GCA_946478755.1. The sequence goes on from CAMLDJ010000243.1 coordinate 1,529, forward strand.
TTTTTTGAAAAACATTTCCAGTATCGGTGAACAAATCTTGGCACAACCTTAATCTCAACAGGTTGTTATTGGCTTTGATGAATGTACGCTTAATGATGAGAAATGACGGTATAAATCCTCCAGTGCTTTCAATCCAATTTGGATCGATTGCCATTGAAGTCCCAGGATATTTTTGCACGTCAGCATTAAGTTTTAACACAACGTTAAAATCTTGATTAGCTAAATCTCGGTATTTTTTAAAAATTGGATATAATACGCAGTCGGTTGATTTTAAATCGTTGACATTTTTTGCGGCCAAATTGAACATTAAATTAGACCGTTCTTTAACTTTGTTAAATTCTAGTCTTGAAAATACCGGTATTGGGCCAAATGAATTAAACGATCGTATTTCAACAAACGGTTCGTAATTGTCATTTAATTCATCTTTATTTATTAATATCGGCCTGAACTGGAGAATCTTAGGAGGAACATCAATCGATTGTAAATACAAGTTGATACCCTTAAGAGTAATTTCGTTTTGTTCTAAATTTAATTTCTTAAGCTTTTTAGTTCTCGCAATGCTCTCTGTTAAATCATCGATAACTTGTCCCTGGAGCCTAATTACTACTGCTTGATTACTAAAAAAGTTAACCAATTTTTCGGCTGCTTCTTTAGATCCATATAAATCTTCAAATTCGTCTGTCAGCGGAGTAAGAGCCATTTCTGCTCTGAACACCGCTTGATTATTAATATCGTTTAACATTTTTGCTGTTATTGGACTTCCTTCAATAATATGTTTATCTACATAACTTTCCCAAAATGTTTGTGTGTAAACGTATATAGGTTTTACTTGTGGCAATTCAGTTAAAAAGACATCTGCTGTATAATCTGCTAATGATTTAACTATGATAGCACCAGTACCACCAACTGTCAACGGTACTGTTGCGTAATATTCCCTCATTGCTTGAGTGAGCAATTTTTCTTGAAGGGCAATTCTCTGATCATAAATTTTATCACGTTTAGCAACCTCTTGTTTTGTTAAAGTTGCTATCTCATTCTGAGTATTATATAATTTTTCAGTTGCATTAGCAACAGAAGTAAGTTTACCTAACTTGTCATAGGATGCTTCGCATGACCTCAACTCATTTAGTGTTTGATTGTAAACATCATAGTCTCTATTTGGGTTCTTCAAACTCATCAACTTATTCACATGGTTATTCAAAGAAGTAATTTCCCCAAGGCATTCATTATAACATTTCTTCAATCTTGGACAATCTTGTGTTTCTTTGGTTTTCGCAGGACCCGAAATAACATCTGCAATCTTTTTTGAATTATCTTGGTAATCTTGAGCCTTGTTATTTATTGCCGCCATGTTTCCGTCAAAAATTCTTCTCGCCTCATCTCTAATTGCCTCCCGTCGTTTGCCTGCATCAGAATTAGCCCAAGGATCTCCTAACGGGGTTCCAGAATTCGACCCACCATTACCTGTTTGCGGGCTTATTTTACCTATTACCTCAAATACGAGGTCCTGAGCTTTGGTGTCAACGACTATAAATAGCAAAACTGCAATCATAAGTGGTTTCATAAGAATTTTTTTTAGGTTTTAAACTACTGAAAGTTAGTTATTTATGTTTAATATATCAATCACAAAAAACCACCGTTTTTTTATAATCCTGTCCTAAAAGAACCTGCGCTCAAAACTATGTCTTTTCGTTAGTTAATTCGATATCAGTGTACATTTCCAGTAAAAGTGGTTCTTCGTCACTTTTGCTAAAAGTTTATTAAATATTTACACTTTACTAATTAATCCCGCTTTCTTTTCAGATGCAATTCCGACTTTCTCTAGAAGGTTATATATCCGCGCTTTTTAGTACTCCAGTGCATATTCCGTCTTAATCCATTGTGCCAGTAGAGGTCATTTCCATTTTTCTGATTGAAAACCATAATTTGCCGGGGCTTCTTTTCGCACTAATGTGTTAATCCTTCTCAATGGTTCATCTGATTACGTACTGCGTCTTCCGCGTCCTTTTTTGTCTTTTAGTCCTTCAATGCCGTTTTTTCCAAATCTATGTACCCAATTTGTTATTTGTTTAAAGCTTATATTATGAAGTTCAGATAGCTTTCTGCTTGAATGGTCTAAGGCAACCAGATATACAAGATAGAACCTTACACCCACTGTGTTAGCATCATAAGATGCATTACAATCAGACTGTGACCTTAAAAATTTCGCTAAAAACCTCCTGACTGACAGTTATGAAGTAGTAAATAATGCAGTTATAACTACAATAAATAATGGACAGGTGGAAGGGCAGGTAAACTACATTAAAAATACAAAAGAAAAATGTACGGCATAGCTGGTTTTGAGGTATTGAGAAAAATAGTACTCGCAAAATCAGCCTAAATTCACCAAAAGTGACGAAGAACCACTTTCAGCGAAATGCCCACCTTTCGGGGTATAAGTTTTTAAGCGTAAACAAAGCCAGGTTAAAGTTTTCGGCGTGAAATTGAACAGGTAACTTGTCAACGATCAGATTATAAGATGAAAAGCAGTATCTTGCAGAAAACCTAAACAAATGAAACCCGCTCCCGATAGTCTAAAATATCTGCATCATCAAATCGACTCTTTAAAAAAGGTAACAGAAAATCATAATGTCGGTCTAAAACTGAATGAGGTTTCAGTGCAGACTGCACTGATTGCGGCAACTACCACACTAATTACCGTATTTTTTGGTTTTTTAATAAAGGACTATTTAATTCCTTGGATAGTCGAAAACCGCACGAAAAGAAGAAAAGGGCAAGAACTGTTTATAAAGGCCAAACGAAATCTTTTTTCTTCGGCAAATTCCTTCAATCACCGCTTGAAGGAAATTTTCCGAACAAGATCCCATTATTTGTGGCAACAAACACCGTTGATAGAATTTTATGATTACAAATACCGAAGTACGGTGTTCAGGCTTTGCACACTATTGGGTTGGCTTCGTATCTATCGCATCCAAGAGCCGAGTATGGTGATCAAAAAGAAAGCGACAACAAGTCATCAGATCATTGAACGGATACAGGCGATTGAGTCAAGTCTAGCTGATGGTCAGCGCGTTGAAATGTATGTTGTTAAAGCTATATTTCAGCACGTGGGCAAAGACACCAATTCAGTACCAAAAGTAGATTTGAAGAAATTCTCTGTAGAAATTGACCATCTTGTTCATGCGACGTGTAGCATGAACAAGGTTCTTCGAATTAACCAAGGGGACGAGGCGACGAAAAACAATTTTATCCAAGACCTTTCCAAAATAGCACAACCTGTCAATATTACTTTGATTGAACTTCAAACAGTTCAGGATAAAGTAGTGGATGAGGTATCTGTGAAATTGGGACTTATTTACCGTGACTGGCAACAAGCTATCGGTGATCTTATGCTGGTGAAAAACGGTGAGGAATATCAAACGATTAGTTATAAAACGTTTGAAGCCTATTGGGATCAGGCTGATACAACACTAGAAAAAAAATGGTTAAAACGAGCAGAAGTAATGTTCGATAATCTCAACCTCACTGCAAATACCAAAAGCGATTCTCGGATTGAACAAATACCGCTAATCTATTCGTCGATCTACGAACTCCAAAAGACGCTTTACGATATTAAAATAGGACCTAAACCTATCAGTAAAGAGAATTTTCAAGAAATCAGCGCTACAATAAAGTAAGATGAAAGAACTACAACAGCTTAACAAGGATAGTTCGCCTAATTAATTTGTGATTTTCTACTTTTCTATTCTTACGAAAAGTTTATGATTATTGCCTTATTTAAAGGCGTAGGTTGATCTTATTTTACTAGGTAAGGATTGTTTTCTGCGATCCAAAATTCGCCTTTTAGTTTTTCAACGGAAACAATTACTGGACAGGCTTGCCATTTGTATCTTCAATTTAACCACCCAGGTAACGTGCTTTTAATGTGAATCCTAGTAAGGCACTTTTTTTGTCCGTGTGATAGTTTGATAAGTTCGTGTTAAATATCTTATTTTCTGATTGATGGGCATTTCGGTGAAAGTGATCACTCATTCCGCAAATAAGCTGACATCAAATTACGCTGCAAATTGACTACCTAATTCCGGAGCAAAGTGACCGTTCGGACTGCTCCAGGCTATTTTTATACATCAATGACTGAGGATCTTCTTTAGCGATTAAGCCAAAATAAAAGGTCGTAAGCTGCCAAGTGGATCAATGCTTGGGGTTATGTCGTTTGGTACGCTCCAACCGTTTATAGGGCTTTATTTGAGGTGTTTTGTTAAAAGGGAAAGAACAGACTATTCAAATGCTCCTGGTTTCTTAGGAAAATGCGACTGGAAGAAAGATGGTTCAGTTCTTAGAAAGGTGGAAATCGAAGTTTGATGTCGAGAGGAGGAAATGATTATATTCACTTTGTAGCGGAATCGTGGCGTACTATGCAGCGGAATATCCACTTATCGCAAGCCTTGGTTTTTCACCATGCCGGCAGCCAATCTGGCGGTCACTTTGCTCCGTATTTAGGGGGGTACTTTCACTGAAATATACAATAAAAGAAAGCGGGGATAAATTATGATTTATCCCCGCCCCTTATTGAGGCAGAAAGCAGTATTACTTAGTCGTCCTCATCTGGCCGTTCTCCAGTACCACGCCCTTTTTGAATTTCTTGGTCTGCTCTCTCTCTTCTGTTTTGTTCTTCCCTAAGTCTCCTTAATTCCGATTCTTGAATCCTACGCTCTTGTTCTTCTTGTCTTCGTTTAATCTCTTCCTGATGTCTTTTACTTTCTTCGTTGTCGTTCATAATTATGGTTTAAATATTATTAGAAAAAAATATTACTAATGTGACGATTCCAATGATTAATAGAAATAAGCTTGATCCATTCAATGTTAAGGTCAGATAATCTAAAAAAGAACACCAAAAATGTAGTTTCTTTTGTTTTCCTTTAGGTGTTAGTCCACGCCTTTTTCGTATTAAATTTCTGGTGACCTTAATGTCTAATTTATTTGAGAAATATCCTGTAACCTGCGAGACCAAATTAGCAATCAAAGAACTTACTAAAATAATTAAAGCGGTTTTCAATAAAGAAGTATTTATATTCTTAAGATCTGGAATTACATTTTTTGCGAAGCCAATGGATAAAATCAAAGCACTTGTGGATAGAGATATGATCAGTACATCAAAACGATCAGAGGAATATTTAACAGCTTCCTTCGCATCATCTATGTGTTTATCTAATTTGGCAACATATCTATCTTCCTTTTCTTCCTTCTGCTTTAATCTTGAAGGTAAATATTGGATCTCATAATTTCGGGATTTCATGCTCAAGATTTTATCATACCGTAATTTAAAAGATATTTCTTGTACTGCAAATTATATATAACAATTGACAATTAAATTGATCGAAAACTCTGTAAAATATGATAATACAAGTTAATGCGGAATCTTTTAATGTACCAGGATATCATTATAGATTAAAACACTTGTTTCCAATATTGTCCATGCTAGATAATCAGATGGTTTAACACTACTAGAGATCAATAAACATCTCTAGTAGTATCCCGACAATTGGAATTTTGTTTAGTTAATAATAACTTTATATAAGCTTCGTGCAGCAAGACCAGTATCCCACTGAATATAAAAAAGAAAGCCAATCTCGCTGCACAAGCCTTCAGGATGGCCGCCACTAGCCTAATGGCAAGTAACAATTGGCTTGGTGATTATTTCAGGAGGACTAAAGCAAAAGGCGGACATAAATATGCGATCATAGCAACCGCAAGAAAAATAGCAATTATCTACTACAGGATGGTCAGAAAAAGAAAATTTTATTCCTTATGACTACGAACAGTATAAAGAAAAATTCAGATTGGCAAAAATAGCTAGCCTGGAAAAGGTCTTAAAACGATTGAAAAACGATGCTGCTTAACAAGGTATATAGTAGTGATAAAATTCTGTTTGCAGAAAATCATTTTCGTGGACTAAAATATAGAGCTAGCCTTTTAACCGCTTACCTATTGAATCCATTTCATCCATTTTTCTTTTTAAATCGGCCAACCGCTTCAAATCAGCCACAAAACGAGAATTAATTAGCACCATAAAGGACCCGTAACCGGGGAAAAGAGTCTTTTTTAGATACTTTTCCCCTTTTTTTTGCTCTTGTAATTCCTTGTTTTTCAGGTAGATTAGACTTGCGAACTCGTTCATTAAAGTGGTTCGATATATTTCGCCATCATAAACAATAGGTTCTAAAAATATCATCCCTACTAGGGATCTTTTTCCTTCAACACTAGCCTTTTCATATATGTTACGTAGATTGGAAAGATTGCTTAGCGCTTGTTCAATGAGGCTGGCCATGTCCATTTTGGAATCAAATTGATTATTAAGCTCTGATAAATTGGCTTGTAATAACTCAATTTTTTGCTGATAATCACTTTTTATGGCTTTGAAATCTGTCGCATCAATAGTTCCTTGCATGAGAAATTCCCTTGCTTGGATAATTTGATCATCCAGCACGTCCATTTTGTTTCTGTATTCTTTTCGGGTTTCCTTGACGGTTAGTCTGTGAACGTCATAGCTATTCAGTATGATTTGTTTCAGCCTTTCTTTATCAAGTTTAGTTATTGCAAATAATCTGAGTTCTTCGGAAAAGCTTCTATTCAGCGCATTTGCATTGAATCTGATTTTGCAGGGAGATTTACAATGATAATATACAACGTGTGTTTTACGACCTTTAGAGGCGCTGCCTGTTAGCTTTCTTGAGCAGATTGGGCATTTTAAAAATCCTCTCAATGGAAGGTCATTTGGAGCAGCAATTGGTAAGCCGCGTCCTTTTACTTTTCCGTCTAAAACGTTCTGAATTTTATGGAACTTTGATTCTGTAATTAGAGATCGGAAGAGCACACGTCTGAACTTCAGTCACGGA
>CAMLDJ010000244.1 GCA_946478755.1 uncultured Pedobacter sp.
AACTTATTCCTGCCTGCCAATGAAAACAATTTGGAGGTAATTTTCGATGTGCAGTTTAAATGGCCGGTACCAGATCAGGGCAATTCTTTTGATTTGATCAACCGGCAGTTCAATTCCAATTCTCCATTGCGCGGCATCATAGATGCATATGACATGAAAGACGGTTTGCCACCGGGTCAATCACCGTTATACGTTGCTTCAAAACCATACGAAAACCGCGATCCGCGTTTCTACGAGACCATCATTTACCCAGGCAGAGTATTTATGGGTAATGTGACTACGCCGACTGATCCGTTTAAGATCACTGGATATAGCTGGCAGAAGTACAATATATACGACGATAAACCAGCTACAGTAATCCTACAAGGCAACCAATCTGAAACAAATTATATCGTATTGAGATTTGCAGATGTTTTGCTGATGTATGCCGAAGCTCAGAATGAAGCTGTCGGACCAGACGAAACTGTGTATGATGCAATTAACAGGGTGCGGCAACGTGCGGGATTGGTTCCCTACCAGATTCCTGCCGGCAAAACCCAAGTGCCGATGCGCGAGCTAATCAGACATGAGAGGCGAATAGAATTTGCGGGAGAGGGGCTTTATTATACAGATATTAGACGGTGGAAAACAGCAGAACAGGATCTGAATGGCACGATTTATAATTCGGAAAACAGTCCCCTGGCCATCAGGTCTTTTGATCCAGCGAGGGATTATTGGTGGCCTATACCGCAGGCAGAACGTGACCTGAATAAGAATTTGGCACAAAACCCCAATTACTAGGAGGTTGCGTCGATGTTATCGGCTTCCACCTAGTTGTCCAGCGGTGTTGGCGATGGCTCATCGTATGAATCTATGTTACCCCCTCAACTCTTGCTTGAGGGGGATAGTATATAATGGAATTATAAATTAAATCTAATCAAACATGAAAACTGTCAACTTAAAAATTTATGCGGGATGCTTTATTGCATTTCTGCATATGCTTTCCTGCAAAGAAAGTGGGGTAGAAAAAGAAATGCTGAAAGGGGTATCAAAAGCTGAAGTGGAAACGTCCGCTGAAAAGGATCAGATAGCTTTGGCCAGCTGGATATCAGGTCATGCTTATATTGCTGTAGGCAACACGAATTCCAAAAAGCTTGAGATTTACAATCCTGATGCGGCCAATTGGAATACGCCTTCATTTACTTTTAAACCTACAACGGCTTTAGGCTATTCGTCAACGGGTTCGTCATTGTTTGATGGCCCGACTGATGCTAAAGTACATTACAATACCGCATTTTCAAATGCAACATCGGTTATGGCAGTAACCGATAATCGTTTTGCATGCCTGGCAGTATGGGAGGGGAGCTCAGCCAGGTTTACTAAGTTGTGGGAAAAATATTGGCAGACTAATAGTCCAAATGTACATTCTGGTGAAGTTTTGACTAATGGTAATATAGCTATCGTTGCCACGGATGCTACTTATGGCGGATGGGTACGTGTGTATAATACCGTAGGAAGTAACTATGCCCAATTTAATTTACGACAGGCACATGCGGTAACCTGGGATCCGGCATATAATGTGCTGTGGACTTGTGGAGATACACAAGCTGGATCGGGTGGTAAGGGTGTTTTGACCGCTCTAACCATTGGAGGAACACGGGCTGCGCCAACACTCACTGAAGTGGTTAGCAAAAGAGATACGACGCCGGGACGATATCCTCATCAAATTTCGCCATATTTTGGTAATGTAGATAAACTGCTCGTGTCGGACTTAGGGGGTGTCTATCTTTATGATAAAATAACTAAAGTTTTCAGTCCACTTCCTGGCGCGGCGAACCGTACGGAAGTGAAGGGCATAAGTAACCAACCTGATAACAGTTATTTGGTTGAGTCAAGGCCTAATAACTGTTGTCCCGCATCCTGGCATACAAATACTGTTGAGTTTTATAATCCAATTAGTGGAGCATTAGCTAAGCAATTTACGGTTAGTAGCGCTGCATTTTATAAGGCGACATGTTTTACGAGGCCTTATCAATAAAAAATAGACGACCTGGTGTCGCGATGTACTTCGCCGTAAAATAGAACATTACACAGTTATCCATACGATTGTAATTGTTTGTTATTATAGGTCAGCATTACTTTGCCGGTTAATTTTTTATTCAGTAAGGGTGAGTTTGCCGATTTAGAGAAATTGCTTTGAGCATTATATATCCATTCTTTTGAAGGATGATAAACCGTAAAATTGGCTTCTGCCCCCACTGATATGACGGGCACAGCCAGGCCTAGCAGGCTACGCGGGCTGACCGACAGTTTTTGCGCAATCTGCACAGCATCCAGTCCTGCTTTAAGCAGCAAGGGCAACACGGTTTGCAAAGCAATAATACCATAGGCGGCAATCTCAAACTCTACATCTTTTAACTCAATTTCATGCGGGCGGTGCTGCGAGCTTACGGCATCAATCGTTCCATCTTTTAAACCAGCTAATAGAGCCTTTACATCGCTTTTGCCCCGTAGCGGAGGTTTCACCTTGTAATTACTGTCAAAATCGTTCAGCAGCTCTTCGGTAAACACCAGGTGATGTGCGGCCACATCGCAGGTAATTCTGACTCCGTCTTTTTTTGCTTTTTTGATCAGTGCCACCGAACCGCCTGTCGATATGTTACTGATGTGAACAGGCGCATCATGGTAGCATGCGAGAAATATATCCCGGCTGATGTGCATTTCTTCGGCCAGAGCCGGCAAACCTTTCATGCCCAGGAGGACACTATTCTTACTCTCATTGATCTGCGATTTTCCTGCGATGGATTTGTTTTCAGGGTAGACCATCAACAAACCGTTCAGGCCTTTGGCATATTGCAGGGCGCGACTCATAAAGCCATCATCTGCTATGGATTTCGTTCCATCCGAAAATGCAACCGCACCGGCCTGCTTCATGTCGTACAGCTCGGCAAGTTCCTTACCTTCCAGGTCCTGGCTTATTGCACCCACAGGCATGACATCCACCAAATTGCCTTTCGCTTTATTAATGATATAAGCAACCTGACCTTTAGCCTGAACTACAGGCTTTGCATGTGGCAAAACTGCCAGGCCTGTAAAACCTCCGGCAGCAGCAGCAGCAGCAGCCGTATATATGTCTTCCTTGGTTTCGAAACCCGGATCTCCGATTGAGCAGTTCAGATCAAAGAAACCAGGTGAAAGTACCGAACCGGTGCCATCAAAAACGGTTTCACCCTTTCCAGCGCTCAAACCACCCAATTTGTCTATCACCGTTATCTTACCATTTTCAATGCGCACATCACATTTCTGCTGGTTAAACTGACTGTTGGGATCGGCAATGGTTACGCCTGTGATGAGAAGATTCATGTTGTTTGTATATTTTTTGTATGATTAAAAAATCTGATCAATAGGATTTCAATGGCTAAAAAAACAACAGCCAAAATTAGGCAAAGTTTCCATAACTCACTGCTGTTATTTTTCAATGCGATATTCATCGATAAAGCATCTTTTTTGGAATTGTAAAACGCTATATCCTGTTTGCCAAAAAAGGCTTTAATCTCATTTTCACTGGCATAATGCATATCCGACTCTGTTCTGTCCTCATTAAAAGCGATAACCGACAGCAGCTCATCAGCCTTTTTCAGCTCATAAAAACCGGATTTCCTTACCTGGTCAGCCACATACAACAGCGTCTTTCCAGGTGTTTGTCTGATCTCGGGGATCGCTTCGAAACCGGCTGACACCAGCTTTAGAGACTGATTGGCAGGCAGGCTGATCTTTGCACTTTCCAGCACATCATTTTTTCCAATTGTGTAATACAATGGCTGCTCCTTGCTGCTGGCAAATGCGATTTTAAACATGATCGGAACGAAAACAGGATGCCGGGCCAGGTTGCCATCTTTAGGATTTAGTGAACTGGCCGATAAATATACTTTGCCCCCGCCCAGATTGTATCTGGCGAAAAGGAATCTGCTTAGCGGCAGTTTAAGAATATTTTCCTTATTGCTGGAATTTTGCTCGGCATAAGTAAAATACCGGTTTACAACGGGAAGGTCAATGTTTTCCGGGACCTGATCAAAGACATCCTTAAATACCGGATTTTTAAGATCAATGGTACTTGCTATTGGCGGTCCCACATTTAACTGCTGTACCGCAGGTAGTGATAAGCCCTTTAAAAATGGGGTATATACTGCTGCATTGGCATCAAGATCCGGAAAAATGACTACGGAGCCACCATTTTCCACATACAATTTCAGCTGCTGCGCCAAGCCTGATGAAGGTTCCTTTAAACCATCCAATACAATCAGGCTATAGTCTTCAAAGGCTGAATACCTGATGTTTGATTCCGGCATTTCTGTCAGCTTGAAGTAGGCATCGGCCGAAAAGAGCGAACGGATATATTTTTCAGATGGATTACCACTGATATTTAATACCTCGAGATGGGTTGCTACCGCAAAACTGAAATTCAGGTCATCATCAAAAGTTAAGGGGAAATCCCTGATGCTCAGTCTCCCCTTTTGCCATCCGGCTTGAAGGCCGCTAAAAGACAGGGTATCTTTGACTGTCTTACCCGCAGCAATACTCAAGGTACTCACCGCCTTTTGCTGCTGATTAATGGTCAGTTTTAAGGGTATGTCTGTAGCGTCCTCGTCGCCATAATTGTGCAGTTGTACCACAAACTCTTCAGCCTGGTTAGGCAGATGTACTGGCGAAAGGCTCCAAACACTATCTACCCCTATATTCGGCAAGGCATTGGCATTTAGCTTAACAAAAGAATAGCTCATCTCCTTATTGGTTTGCAGGGATGCTGTCCCCACAAAACCCTTTTGAAAATCAGACAGTAAATAAGCCCGTTGATTCTTGTTCGCAGCAGGATCGATGCCCAGTCTATTTATGACCTGCTGCAGCGGCCTGGCTGCTGCCGATATCTTTATTCCCTCAAGCAATCTTATAAATTCTTCTTTATTTACGGCGCGCTGATGTTTACCTTCAAAATCGCTGGTCAGCAGCCTGAACTGATCGGCCATACCGTAAGCCCCGGCAATCTCCTTTGCTTTACGCTTTGCCTCTTCCAGCAGACTGCCTTCCTTATTCAGACTTTCCATGCTATAAGAGTTGTCAATGTAAATGCTCACCAGGTTGCCCAGAGGCTTTGTGTGGTGTTGATCTGATGAAGAGATAAATGGCCTGGCAAAAGCCAATACCAGGAAAATGATGGCCAGGATTCTACTGAGCAATACCAGCAGATGCTTGAGTCGCTCCCTCGATGAATTTTGCTCCTCTACCTCTTTCAGAAATTGGACATTGCTGAAATAAATCTTTTTAAATTTCCTGAAATTGAATAAATGAATTACAATAGGAATGGCTATTGCCAGCATTGCGAAAAGAAAACCTGGATATAGGAAATTCATTAAAAAACAAAGTTAGCACTTTTACATGAATTTCTTCATGGCTGCATACAAAGTTTCATCTAAACCATAAACATCCGGCCTGAATTGTATCACCCCATTTTGCGGCCATGCAGTGATGTAATTGATGATCAGCGGAATCGGTTTTTTTGTGCCAAACCATTTAGGTTTCAATTTAAATAAGTTTACAGTGTCGGCCTTCTTCGCCAGTTTTTTCCGGTAGACCTCCATTCGCGTCGTATCAATTGGTGCCAGATTTACTTCCATCCTCAACTGATCATACTGGTAGTTATCCTTCACCATATTCTGGGCGAATTCCAGTGGGCGTTCTACTCTTACACAACCATGACTGATAGCCCTGTTGCGTAGTGAAAAACCACTCTTGTAGTTCGTATCATGTAAATAGATGCTCGATCCATTATCAAAAATAAACTTAAACTTCCCTAGTGCATTGCCCTCACCAGAGCCCTGCTTAAATTGAAAAGGTAGCTTTTCACGTGGATATTTGTTCCATTGTATGGTATCAGGATCGCCAACTTGTCTCCCTTTATAATAAACTTTTATATTGTTGTTCGACAGGTAATAGGGGTCTCTGAGTGCCTGCCAGTAAATTTCACTTCTTGCAATACTTACCGGGATGTTCCATATCGGGTTTACCTGTATGGAATTCAGTTTACTATAAAGTATTGGCGTTGCATGGTTTTTAGGCTTATCATCCAGGTTACCGGACTTCAGGTATAATTTTAGTTTTTCAGCATAATCCTTTTCCCGCGCCGCACCTACACAAACCTTCATATGACTCAACGTATCTTTTTTATTGAACCATGTTAATGAAAAATCGGGAATGTTTACTTCGACGTATTCCTCGCCAAGATCGGGTAATTTCCACCTCAATCTTTCCATATTTACACTTATGGTTTTCAAGATCTGATCATCACTGCCGTCTTTTTGTTCTTGCTTGAGCATGGCGAGCTGCAGTTCACGATATTGCGATGAAGCAGGCTGTATGTCTCTAAGTAATTTTTGCAGATCAGGGGTTGCCAGCACCGCAGACATGCTTGCACTATCCGGCCTTTTGACAGGGATATAATACCTTGACAACAATTTACGTGGATTTATGCCGCCATAATAGATAAAGTTATTGTATTTGATCAGACATTCTGCTGCGTTTAGTTCCAGATCGGCCACTACAGGATAAACTTCGGCAATAGAAGTAAACTTATTGGCCGACAGTTGTTCCAATAAGGCTTTAAGCTTTTTATAATGGAACACCTCCGGGTTAAAACCGTGGAGTCTACTCCTGCTGATATAGTTGCTAAGGGTATCCAATGCACCATTGGCAAAATATTTAGTGACCAGCCCTGGCTCATTATGGATACTCAGGTAATAGGTCTTCAATGTATTTGGATTGGAAAAGCTAGCTTGCAGTGAATCAAAGTGCCTTTTAAAAATGACGTTATACTCAGCCGTATCAAACTTCTTGTAGAGTTTGCTGTCAAAATGCTTTGCAAGTACCAGCCCCACTTCAGGTGTTTCTTTAAACCAGTTACAAGCATTTAATAACAAACAAAGGGGAATGATTAAAAAAAGGATTCTCTTCAAAGTGGTTGGATTCAAAAACGGTTTTCAGAATATATAAGCGTTTAATCAAATTAAGTGCCAGTTTGCGTATCCCAGGAATTGCGTCCCTAAAAATAGATTTTCAACCAAATGTTATTTGGATTTGCAATTTCAATCCCTATATTTGCAGCTCCTCCAGATGCTCGTCATTGTTGATAAGGAAATAAAATATTATATGAAACACTTTTTGAACCATCATTTACATTTGCACCATCGCCTTGCGGCGATGTATATGTAATGTTTTGTACTTCAAAACTTGTTTCCGAAATATCTTCTTGTTCAATCAATAATTCTAAAAGCACTAAGTGAAAACACTAAAAATTGCTATCCAGAAATCGGGTAGGTTAAACGAAAAATCTGTAGAGATCCTTAAAAATTGTGGTTTATCCTTCGAAAACTATAAAAGTTCATTAATATCAACTGTTACTAATTTCCCGTTAGAAATCCTTTTTCTGAGAGACGATGACATCCCCGAATATGTACAGGACGGAATCGCAGATCTAGGAATAGTTGGCGAAAATGTAATTGTTGAGGCCGGAGCCGAAGTAACCTATCTTCAAAAACTGGGCTTTGGCAAATGTACCCTTAAAATTGCCATCCCTAACGAAAGCCAGATTACAGAAATTGCTCAACTGGAAGGCAAAGCCATCGCTACCTCTTACCCGGTGATCCTCGAAAAATACCTGAGAGATAACCATGTAAATGCTGAGGTAAGGACCATTTCCGGATCTGTTGAAATTGGCCCGGGACTTGGGCTGAGTGATGCCATCTGCGACATCGTTTCTACAGGAGGGACATTAAAAAGCAACGGACTGAAACCTTTCTCAGAAGTCATGAAATCCGAAGCGGTATTGATTGGAAAAGAAGGATCGGATCTGCTGCCCGAAGTCCAGGAATTGTTGCAGCGTATCCGTTCGGTACTGCGTGCCAAAGAGACCAAGTACGTCGTATTGAATGTAGCCAAAACCAACCTCAAAAAAGTAGTGGACCTGTTGCCAGGTGTAAAAAGTCCGACCGTTGTTCCCTTGTTTGATGAAGACTGGGTAGCCGTACATTCGGTAATTGCAGAACACGACTTCTGGGAAAAGATCAATAGCCTGAAAGCCGCAGGTGCCGAAGGAATTGTTGTGATGCCAATCGAAAAAATCATTACATAAGTAATCGTTAGGTAACAAAAAGCTATAATTTTTGACTAAAAAACACTAAATACAGCATTAACCAATAGTTAAACTGAAAATATAAAACGTTGAAAACCTACACTTATAAGGATTTAACTAAAGAAGAGATTGAATCCATCTGTTTGAGACAACTGGATGACGATGTGAGAAGCGTGTCGGCACCCATGGCCCGGAGCCGCTCCTGCCGGCCCGCCAGAGCAAC
>CAMLDJ010000245.1 GCA_946478755.1 uncultured Pedobacter sp.
TTTCAGATAAGAAAGTGTCTTAAAAATTTTCTCAGACCAGGCTAAGACTAGATACGGCAAAAAGATGGTCGACATCACCATTTCCAGGTTGGTACTGAATCTTCTGGTAATTCCAGTCATCCATAAAAATTATGCTAAATAAGGCAGATATGTATTTTAAGTAGTAAAATGTTAATTATAGTGTAATTTATGGTTGTTTAAGTTGTTTTTTATATATTTGGTGCTGCATGAGTAATCCTCTGAACAGCATTCAAATGAACGAAATGAAGTTAACATTGGGAGAGAAATTCCAGTTTCTAAGACAAAACGCTAAAAAAACTGAAAGGGAAATAGCAAAAGAGTTAAAGTTGGCTTTGAGTACCTATAAGAGAATTGAAGAAGACTTCTTGTACCCGACTGACAGTTTAATCAACAAAGCTGCGAAGCTTTATGGAATGACTTATGAAGCGCTCCTCGCTGTCGGTGAACGGAGTAATATAAAAAATTTGAGATAACATTTCAGTTAAGCGGTTTAAATAGCTTTATTTGGAGACGGAACCTTAATACTAAGGCTCGGTGTTTATCTCGATGGATAAAATTAAACACCTGAAACAACTATATTCAATGGAAAAAATACTTCTTTTAAGCCTTGCAGTATGGTTTGGTACCCAACTTACTTTTGCTGCTAAGGTAGACACCGTGCTAACTTATAGTGCTGCAATGAAGAAAAATATTAAAGCTGTGGTCATTACGCCAGATAGCTATGCCCAGGGAAAAAATCTTCCGGTTGTTTACCTGTTGCATGGTGCTGGAGATACTTATTGGGGCTGGATTAAAAAGGTTCCCGCCATTCAGCAATATGCAGATCAGTTTCAAACCATTATCGTGTGTCCGGATGGCAATGTGACCAGCTGGTATTTTGATAGTCCGGTAGACCCCGAGTGGAAATACGAAACCTATGTGGCAATTGAACTGGTAAATTGGATAGATAAAAATTATAAGACGATAGGAGACCGCAAAGGAAGGGCAATTACTGGTCTGAGTATGGGTGGGCATGGTGCTTTATACCTTTCTTTTAAGCATCAGGATGTATTTGGAGCAGCAGGAAGCATGAGTGGAGGGGTAGACATCACCCCTTTTCCCTTAAACTGGAATATTGCTAAAAGGCTGGGCGATTATAATAGCAATCAACAGCGCTGGAAGGAGAATAGCATCGTGAATATGACTGGGTTGCTGGTTCCAAACCGACTGGCATTAATCATAGACTGTGGTAAAAGTGATTTCTTTTACCAGGTGAATATAAAATTACACGAACAATTAATGTATAGCAATATCCCGCATGATTTTATCATTCGGCCGGGTGCGCACACCTGGGATTATTGGGCAAATGCCATTAAATATCAGCTGCTGTATTTCCATGATTTCTTCAACAAAGTTGAAAAATAAACAGTTCTCGCCAGAGAAGGTATGTTTTCTGCTGAGTAATTTAGTAACTTGTTAAACTACTAATCAAAAACATATATATGGAACGAAAGGATCGCAGAAGTTTTATTAAAGATTTAGGGACTTTAACTGCAGGCGCGGGCCTGGCTTCTTTATTCCCTTTATCGGGCATGAGTGCCGGTAAAAATGAGTTATTTAAGATTTCGCTGGCCGAGTGGTCGCTGCACAACACCTTGCTTGCAGGGAAGCTAAACAATCTGGATTTCCCACTTAAGGCTAAAAAAGACTTCGGCATCGACATCGTTGAGTATGTAAGCGTTTTTTTCGATAAGAAAGAAAAAGATCCTGCTTATCTGAAGGAGTTAAAAAACAGAACTGATTCTGAAGGTATCCAGAACCATTTGATCATGGTTGACCGCGAAGGTAACCTGGGAGATACTGATCCTAAAGCAAGGCAGACGGCGGTGGAAAATCATTACAAATGGGTTGATGCGGCTAGGTACCTTGGTTGCAGGACCATTCGGGTAAATGCAGCAGGGGCTGGTACGGCCGATCAAGTGAAGGCGGCCGCAGTTGACGGGCTGAGCAAGCTTACGGAATATGGAAAGAAAAATAAGATCAATATCATTGTGGAAAACCATGGTGGATACTCCTCTGACGGAAAGTGGCTTTCGAATGTAATTAAACAGGTAGACAGTCCGTTTTGTGGTACTTTGCCTGATTTTGGCAATTTTAAGTTGAGTGAGGGAAAAGAATATGACAAATACCTTGGTGTTCAGGAACTAATCCCTTTTGCAAAAGGGGTAAGTGCTAAATCTTATAATTTCAATACAGATGGAACCGAAACCGAGATAGATTATATCCGCATGTTCAAAATTATCAAAGCAGCAAAATGGAGCGGCATAGTGGGGATTGAATATGAAGGCAAAGGACTGTCTGAAGACGAAGGGATCAGGAAGACAAAGGCGCTTTTAGAAAAAGTATTTCAGCAGGTAAAATAAACATCGGTCAGCCACCACACAAGCAAGTACAGAGATCCGTGTTAACATGAGAAGGGTCGCACAACCTTAGTTGTGCGACCCTTCTATCGCCAGTTAAATCAGCAATTAAACCAGCTTTTTATATTTAATCCTGTGCGGCGTTACATCGCCTAATCTTTTCTTGCGGTTCTCTTCGTAATCACTGTAATTCCCTTCAAAGAAGTAAACCTGCGATTCTCCCTCAAAAGCAAGGATATGTGTACAGATCCGGTCTAAGAACCAGCGATCGTGGCTGATGATGACTGCGCAGCCTCCAAAGTTTTCCAGAGCTTCTTCCAATGCCCTAAGCGTGTTCACATCAATATCGTTGGTCGGCTCATCCAACAACAATACATTGGCCCCTTTTTTCAACGTAATAGCAAGGTGTACCCGGTTGCGTTCACCACCTGACAGTATCCCGACCTTTTTCTGCTGATCACCGCCATTGAAGTTAAATTTTGAAACATAAGCCCTGCCATTCACCGCCTTATTACCAAGCTGGATATTGTCAAGGCCGTCCGTAATGTTTTCATAAACAGTTTTATCCGGATCAAGATCATTGTGCATTTGGTCCACATAACCCAAGGCAACAGTGTCTCCAACACGGAAAGTTCCTGTGTCGGCAGATTCCTGTCCGGTAATTAAGCGGAAAAGGGTGGTTTTACCTGCACCATTTGGACCAATAATTCCAACAATACCGGCAGGAGGCAAAGAGAAACTCAGGTTTTCGAACAGCAGCTTATCGCCGTATGCCTTTGTTACGTTGTTGGCCTCAATGACTACGTTACCCAATCTTGGTCCGGCAGGAATAAAGAGCTCCAGTTTATCTTCCCTTTCTTTCGAATCTTCTGATGCCAGTTTATCGTAGTTAGATAAACGCGCTTTGGATTTGGCATGGCGCGCTTTGGGTGCCATACGTACCCATTCCAGCTCGCGTTCAAGCGTTTTCTGACGTTTGCTTTCCGTTTTTTCTTCCTGTGCCAGGCGTTTGGCCTTTTGGTCTAACCAGGAAGAGTAATTGCCCTTCCACGGAATGCCTTCGCCACGGTCAAGTTCCAGTATCCATCCGGCAACATTGTCCAGGAAGTACCTGTCGTGGGTTACCGCGATGACCGTTCCCTTATAGTTTTGAAGGAATTGTTCCAGCCAGTCTATGCTTTCAGCGTCAAGGTGGTTGGTAGGCTCGTCTAACAGCAATACATCCGGTTCCTGCAACAACAATCGGCACATCGCCACGCGGCGGCGTTCTCCTCCCGATAATACAGCAATTTTAGTTTCGGGATCGGGACAGCGCAGGGCATCCATCGCCCTTTCCAGTTTAGCGTCTAGTTCCCAGGCATTAACTGCATCGATCTTATCCTGTAACTCACCCTGACGGGCCATTAATTTATCCATCTTATCCGCATCGGAATAATTTTCCTCTAATCCGAATGCTTCGTTCACTTCTTCGTATTCTTTAAGTATAGCGGTAATTTCTGCTACGCCTTCTTCTACCACTTCTCTGACGGTCTTCGTCTCATCAAGAATTGGCTCCTGCGCCAGGTAGCCGACTGAATATCCTGGGGAAAATACAACTTCGCCCTGGAAGGATTTATCAAGGCCAGCTATAATTTTTAAAAGAGAGGATTTACCAGACCCGTTTAAACCGATTACACCGATTTTGGCTCCATAAAAAAAGGAAAGGTAGATGTTCTTTAAAACTTGTTTTTGTGGTGGGTAAATCTTATTTACCCCAGCCATTGAAAATATGATCTTTTCGTCCATAATCGTTATTTCGTATCTTTAGCGTGCTTTTCGTTAAAATGGGAACAAAACGGCGACATGCTTTTATTAACTAAAAGAAAACTATGTCAACTCCATCTTCTGAACCCTTTATTTACAGCAAAGATAATAAAGGTAAGCCAGTAAAAAAGTGGTGTTCTGATATTCCATTCAATAGCTTAAGGAGTGAAAAGAATACTAAAGAATATGGAACTCATTAGGCAAAGTGGCTCACCTTAGCAGGCATAAAAATACATGGTTTACTTAAAAAAGGTGTTTCTGGTGGCATAGAATTGATGAATTAGTTAACAAACTAGATCTGTGGCCTGCTGAACATAGAGAGGCATATCTCTATAACGAAGATATTACTCTCACTATAAACTAAATTGTGCTCCCTGACGTTTGTTTTATTAAATGCAGTATCTGCCATTTTGCTAGGGGGAAAGACGTTTACAACCTTTTTTGACAGGAGGATAAAAACCAATGTTAGATTACACTTTGAAGACAAATCTGATTTTTTGATACCATAAACTCTTGGTATTGGGATTGGAAGGTCTATTCAACCTGCTGCTGTTTTAAACGCCTGGTGTAGCTACGGTCAAAACACCGTAAGTTTTCTGAAATAATGGCAGGTTGGACCGCTCTTTCCAGCGCTATGGCGTAATTGTTGATAAATTAAAAAAAATACGGGTGCTATTTTATAAAACAAATTTTATAGTTTAGAGCATTCCCGAATTAGAAAGGTATATATGGAAGCTAAATTTTCACCACAAGTCAAAGATGTGATCTCCTTTAGCAGGGAAGAAGCCCTGAGATTGGGCCACGATTACATAGGCGCGGAACATCTTTTGTTAGGCCTCATTCGCGAAGGCGATGGCATGGCTATCAAGATATTAAAATCACTCGGTGTTGATACTTCAAAACTTCGTCGGTCAATAGAAGATTCAGTCAGAGGTACATCTAGTGTTACGGTTAATCTGGGAAATATCCCCTTAACCAAACAAGCAGAGAAAGTATTAAAAATTACTTACCTGGAGGCAAAGATCTTCAAAAGCGATTTAATAGGAACAGAGCACTTGCTGCTTTCTATCCTGCGTGATGACGATAACATCGCTTCACAGATTTTATTGCAGTTTAACATCAATTACGAGATATTTAAACAGGAGGTTGAAGTGAACAAAAACGGATTTAGGGACGAGACCCAGAATAGTGCGTCAACCGGTGGTGATGATGACTATCGTGAAGAAGAAGCTTTTAGCAGCCCTAAAAAGGTTTCAGACATTAAGTCCAAAACCCCGGTTCTGGATAATTTTGGAAGAGATTTGACTAAAGCTGCTGAAGAAGGGCGTCTGGATCCGATTGTTGGTCGCGAAAAAGAGATAGAGCGTGTGTCTCAAATCCTTTCCCGCCGTAAAAAAAATAACCCTATTTTGATTGGTGAACCGGGTGTCGGTAAATCTGCTATTGCAGAGGGTTTGGCATTGCGTATTGTTCAGCGTAAAGTTTCGAGGGTCTTGTTCAATAAACGCGTGGTAACCTTAGATCTTGCTTCTTTGGTGGCAGGGACTAAATATCGCGGACAGTTTGAAGAACGTATGAAGGCGGTGATGAATGAACTCGAGAAATCTACTGATGTGATCCTGTTTATTGATGAGATCCATACCATTGTGGGGGCTGGTGGTGCTTCTGGCTCGCTCGACGCATCAAACATGTTTAAACCTGCTTTAGCAAGAGGAGAAATACAATGCATTGGGGCAACTACCCTGGATGAGTATCGTCAGTATATTGAAAAGGATGGAGCTTTAGACCGTCGTTTTCAAAAAGTCATGATCGAGCCTGCTTCGCCGGATGAAACGATCGAGATCCTGAACCGTATCAAGGAAAAGTATGAAGAGCACCATGGCGTAACCTATACTGATGAAGCCATTAACGCTTGTGTGGCTTTAACCTCGAGGTATATTACCGATAGGTTTCTGCCAGATAAAGCGATTGATGCTTTGGATGAGGCTGGATCCAGGGTGCATTTAACAAACATTCATGTTCCAGATAACATTATTGGTATTGAGAACAAAATCGAAGAGATCAAAATTGAGAAAAATAAAGTTGTAAAAAGTCAGAAATACGAAGAGGCTGCGAAACTAAGGGATACGGAAAAGAACCTTTTAGAGGAGCTGGATCGCGCAAAAGCGGAATGGGAAGCTGAAACGAAAACGAAACGTTACACCGTAACAGAAGACAACGTTGCGGAAGTGGTTTCCATGATGACGGGTATTCCTTTACAGCGTGTTGGACAAACAGACAGTGCAAAGTTGTTGAACATGTATGATACCGTGGCGGCTAAGATCATTGGACAAGATGATGCGATTAAAAAATTAACCAAAGCCATTCAACGTACAAGGGCTGGATTAAAAGATCCTAAAAAGCCAATCGGATCCTTTATTTTTCTGGGCCCGACCGGCGTAGGAAAAACTGAACTGGCTAAAGAGCTTGCACGCTTTATGTTTGATAGTGATGATTCACTCATCCAGATTGATATGAGCGAGTATATGGAGAAATTTGCCGTGTCACGTTTAGTGGGTGCGCCTCCGGGATACGTAGGTTACGAGGAAGGTGGACAGCTGACAGAAAAAGTGCGCAGAAAGCCTTACGCAGTGATTTTGCTGGATGAGATTGAAAAGGCGCATCCGGATGTGTTCAACATACTCTTACAGGTATTGGATGAAGGACAGCTGACTGATAGCTTAGGCCGTAAAGTAGATTTTAGAAATACAATCATTATTATGACCTCAAACATTGGTGCACGTCAGTTGAAAGACTTTGGACAAGGTGTCGGTTTTTCTACTTCTGCAAAAACCAATCAGGCAGATTCGCATTCAAGAGGGGTAATTGAAAACGCATTGAAACGTGCGTTTGCACCTGAATTCTTAAATCGTGTAGATGATGTGGTCGTGTTTAACTCACTTGGTAAAGAAGAGATCTTCAAGATCATCGATATTGAATTGAAATCGTTGTTCGGACGTGTCCATAATTTGGGTTATGAAGTTAAATTAACCGATAAAGCCAAAGAATTTATCGCAGATAAAGGCTTCGATTCAAATTTTGGTGCCAGACCGCTTAAGCGAGCGATCCAGAAATATCTGGAAGATCCGATTGCGGAGGAGATCCTTAAAGGCGAAATTCATGAGGGGGATATTCTGGAAATAGATTATGACAAGGAAAATGATAAAATAGTGGTCGAGAACAGAAGTCCTGGCAAGAAAAAGAAAAAAGAAGAAGGAAGTGTAGAGTAATACACACAACCGAGAGGAACCCTGATAAGCAACATGTTTATCAGGGTTTTTTGTTGGGTTTATTTTTGATCATTTAACGTACTTAGTGTCTTTTCTACACGTTTTACGAAATTATGTGTCCCAGGATTTTGGTTATTTAGATAATTGCCTCTATTTTAGATATTAAATAGGTTAGGTTAAGAAATATTATTGTATCAAAACATTGTAAATGAAATCTAAATTAGCATTGGCACTACCGCTGATCTTCTGTTTGCTGGAAACATTAGCCCAGGAAAAACAGGAAGCTTATACACAGCAGATCAACGGGACAAAATTAAGCTTCGAAATGAAAGCTATTCCTGGAGGAGCGTTCTTAATGGGAAGCAAAAAAGGTAAAACGGATGAGCAGCCCATACATAATGTTAAGCTGGATCCTTTTTGGATGAGTACTTTTGAAGTTACCTGGGATATTTATGAGCCCTTTTTATACAAGGATTACGAAAGCACACAAAGCACAGGCCCTGTGCCTGCAAATGTCGATGCGGTCACCAGGCCAACAAAGCCTTATCTGGACATGACTTTTGGTATGGGTAAGGAGAATCATCCGGCCCTGGCAATGACCCATTATAATGCCATTCAGTTTTGCAAATGGTTATATGCGCGAACAGGGGTTTTTTATCGATTGCCAACTGAGGCGGAATGGGAGTACGCAAGCCGTGCAGGCAATGCAACGGAATATTTTTTTGGGGACGATGCGTCGAAACTG
>CAMLDJ010000246.1 GCA_946478755.1 uncultured Pedobacter sp.
AGACCGGAAGAAAGGTCTTGATGTACCTGTACCGAAAAACTATTACCGGGACAATAATCCAGAGAATGCGCCATTGGTATGTTGGACAAGTCATGCGAATTTACTCTTCAATAATTGGCTCAACTACTTTGTTTACCAGGAAACGCCTTATAATCTAGAGGACGTGGGTAAATTGGGAGATA
This sequence comes from uncultured Pedobacter sp., assembly GCA_946478755.1. The sequence continues at coordinate 183 of CAMLDJ010000246.1, forward strand.
TTGTTCAAAATGGTTAGATTTTTATGTTGTCTTTTTCATGAAAAACTCTCTCGAAAGTCGGACAATTTTCCATTCAGACGTAATATCGAAGAAAACCGACTCCACTAACCAAGTTGAGAAGCTTGTCGATGCCGCAATAGATAATTGATAACATATATTTCGTCTCTAGTATAGAAGACAAGAAAAAAATAATTAGTTCGATCTTTCCGGAAAAGTGAGTGTTCGATGGGGCAAAACATCGAACTGGTCTTACCAATTCAGCAGCCGATCTTATGCGCCAGATTAACAAAGGATTGGGCAATAAAAAAAGCCGTGCCACAACGAATATACGTCATATGCACGGCTCTGTACTCCCGGACGTACTAAGATCGAACCAATTTATGGAAGATCTAGTAAAAATCGCCCTTATACCATTAAACAACATAGAAACCTACTATCAAAATTAATAGCGTAATTCTGAATTAGAATTTTCGGATTGCATTTAATCCTTCTTTTTTATATAATGCAAAATATAAAATCAATAAAAGAAAGTAAGCAGGAATTTGTTATCATTTAATTTATCAAAAACCCATCATCAAAAACTAAAAATCTGATTGAATTATGGAATGAGTTTATGATAATCAGTCATAAGAAATGAATTTCAGGAAGGTATAATAGCGGATAAATTCCTAATATTTTAAGCCTAATTCATTATCAATTAATGAGGGAATAGTGAGAAGTAAATAATTAATCTACAATGGTCATAATTAGTAATAAGAACCTTTTAGTTCTACTCCGACACCGAAGCTGCTCTTCCATGAATACCTGTTGTTGAAAAAGCTATCGGGATATAAAGATCCTATGAAGTCTGATGTAAATAACATATGAACACCAGCAATATCCTTCACGTATAAATTAAAGCTGTATCTTTCATCAGATGATGTTGGATCCCCATCTAATACTACTTTATCCATGATCGCAATTACTATGGGTTGAGTCACATTAGCCGGAACACTCACCACTGGACTTTTATAAAACAGAGGATAATTATAAGATCCGTCAGGATAATAATCATAACTGGCGTTTGTTTTACTTTTCTTGATTTCCACCCAGACATCGCCACCGGAAAATCTTTTGAGAGATGAAAAACTTGCACCCTCCCAGTTCTGGAGGTTTGTAATCGTAATTGATGTGATGATAGGCGCAACAATTCTAATATTTTTTGAAGAAGTACTGATAGCGCCGTCTGCATTTGTAACCGTTAATGAGATCTTATGGTCACCGATTGTAACTAGCCTGAAAGTAGGTGCCTTTTCACTAGAAGTGGTGCCATCTCCGAAGTCCCATAGATAGGATGTTGCATTTTGAGATGTGTTAAGAGGCGTAATGACAGCGCCCGGTGTTGCAATTGCCATGGCGAGCTCAAAACCAGCAGTTGGAGCTGGTATGGGGTCACTTTTCTTACAAGACAATATGGTTAAAGCCACCATGCAGATCAACAAATAAAAGTTCTTCATAACGAGATGTAGGTTTAATCCTGAAAAGTTAAGATTTTAATTTATTATATCAATAGTGTAATGCGATTGTTGCGTCGCTTAGAATGAGGTACATGGTGTTTTATATTAAACATCCAAGTATTTGGTTCAAAGATAGCCCGTTAGTAATGTCAAAATTAATGAGGTTTAGCAGAAATACTTTGAACAGAGTTTGAAGCATCTTAAAGCTAAGAAAAGGCATTAAAAAACCGGAATCGATGTGTTCGATCCCGGTATGTACCGTCCAAGACGACTAACCTCTGGAAAGAAGCCTTTGGATTCCAAATCGCCCTTTTGATAGCCTTCAGGAACGATATTTTTCTCTTCAAGGTAAATATTCAACATCTTACCTTCTTTCTCTACTTGGGTTAATTCGAAATAATCCAGGATACCTTCTGGCAATAATAAACTGATTAGGGTTTCTGCGGCTTGACTCAAAATAAAAATATCGTTTGGTTTAAAGATGCAAAAGAAAGAATTTATTTTCTTCCCCCCAAGAATTCCGCTTGATCCTTAAAAATCTTGTTTCTGAAGCACGAGGCAAATTTTTTAAACTAAAAACCCCTCTTTACTTGTGTAAAAAGGGGTTGTACCCAGCGCCGGAGTCGAACCGGCACGGTTTCCCACAGGTGTTTGAGACCAGCGCGTCTACCAATTCCGCCAGCTGGGCATTTGCTTATTCAGCGGGTTGCAAATGTATCAATTGAATTACTAATTACCAACTTTTATTTGAATTATCTTCCTTAAGCTTTTTGTCTACCCAAAAAGGTGCAAAAGGGAGTAAAGAAGCTACTCCGATCAGGGCCGATTTCTTAAAACTCCATTTATATTCTACCCATGCCATAACCAAAAGCACCACATAAAGCATAAATAACAATCCATGTGCCCAACCTGTATATTTAACGGCCAAAGGCATTTCCGCCCAGTATTTTAAAGGCATGGCAACAAATACCAGCAGGACATAAGAAATCCCCTCCGCTACTGCTATTTTCCTAAAAATTGATAATGTATCCATACAATTGATTTGAAGCCGAAAATACCTCAAATAAGCATTGTAAAAAAGCGAAGCATGGCTTTTTTACAATGCTTTAACAACTACAGGCCAGATGCAGCCTTGTTTATACTTTCCTGGATCCGCAGCAAATATTTATTGCGGTAATATAGATCCTTTATAGTGGCAAGCGACTTCGCTTGCTGTGATAGATCCTGCGTATCGAAGGTCGCTGTCAGTTCAGCAATATCCTGGGCTATCGCCTGTTCAATCAAAGCAATCTCTTCTTTAAGGGAAGCCAGACGATTGGGATCTGGACCAAACTGCAAGTCCATTAAGGTCTCGTTCACATCCATCATCTCCATTAAAAAGCTCTGTGGCAAGATGTAGTTTTCCCCTTCTTTTAAGGCGCCTTTTAATTCCAGGATATACTGCAATCTTTTTTGCGGATCGCTGAGTATCTGGTAAGCCTTGTTGTTAACCGTGCTTAATTCCAGTACCTCAGCCTGTTTCTCCTCAGTTTCATTGATATAAAAATCAGGATGATATTGCTTGCTAAATTTATAGAATCGCTGTTTTACAGCTGCAGGATCAGGATTAAAACTAACCGGCAGACCATAAAAATCAAAATAATCGGTCATGCGCTTTAATGCCTAAAGAAAGCCTTGAAAATATCATTCCCCAGTACAAACACCATTAACGACAGCAGCATTACAAAGCCGACGATCTGTGCACGTTCCATGAATTTATCGCCAAGTGGCTTTCCTTTAATCATCTCAATGACCAGGAATACAACATGTCCGCCATCCAGTGCAGGAATAGGCAACAGGTTCATAAATGCAAGTGCAATTGATATAAAGCCGGTGGAAGCCCAGAACCTGGCCCAGATCCACTCGCCGCCATAAACCTTGCGCGCGATTTCCACAGGACCAGAAAAGGCCTTATTCGCCTGGATTTTACCGGTCAGCACTTTCCAGATTCCCTTCGCATTATCACTAAAAGTTTTCCATGCCTGTCCTGCACCGATCGGCAACGCAGCAAAGAGCCCATATGTAATGGTTTCCTCCCTAATTTCATTCAAATTAAATGCAATACCAATTGTTCCCGCAGTATCAACGGGAACGGCATAAGTTAAATGCGTTGTACCCCGGTTTACATCAAAAGTGATTGTTTTGCCCTTGTATTTAGGGATCAACGCCCTCACATCCACATCATACTTCACAGGGATGGAATTTACCGCCGTAATCCTGTCACCTTTTCTCAAACCAGCTTTAGCAGCTGATTTACCCGGCACAATACTGTCAACTGTGGAGCTTAAGAGTGGCGCCCTGCTGATGAACTCCTCTATTCCCAGATCAGAAACCTTGTTCAGGATGTTGTCAGGAACCTTGATGTCCATGGTCTTATCGCCCCGTACAATGGTCAGACTGGTGTTACCAAGCAATACTTTTGAGCTGATCAGTTCTTCGAAACGAATAACTTTGTTTCCGTTAACAGCAATCACCCGGTCTCCCTTGTGCAGGCCTATCTCCTTACCAATACTTCCCGGATTGATTCCGTTCCGAACAGAGCTGTTCGCGATATAGGTTTCCCCATAATTAAAGGTCAGCATCCAGAAAATGAAGATACCCACTATGATATTCACAACGACCCCGCCAAGCATCACAATCAAACGCTGCCATGCCGGTTTGGATCGGAACTCCCATGGCTGCGCAGGCTGCTGCATTTGCTCGGTATCCATAGATTCGTCTATCATACCCGAAATCTTTACATATCCACCAAGCGGTAACCAGCCTATTCCGTATTCGCAATCACCTTTTTTGAAACTAAACAGCTTAAAACCCCATGCATCAAAGAATAAATAAAACTTTTCTACTTTAATGCCGAAGGCACGCGCCGCCAGAAAATGTCCCAATTCATGTAAAATTACCAATATCGATAATCCCAGCAGTAACTGGGCCGCCATAATCAATCCACTCATATTTTTCTTTTAATGTTCTTTATTTTGATCTTAAAAATTCTATTTTGTTACCAGTTGGCCCGCAAATATACGGGTATGCTGGTCTGTTTCTAAATAATTGTTCAGGCTGGGCGTTTCCACAAAACCGATTCCTTCCATACAGGCCTCAATTACATCACTCATCTGCAGGAACCCGATCCTGTCTTGTAAAAATGCTTCTACCACGACTTCATTGGCTGCATTAATGATGCAAGGCATATTTCCCCCTTTGCGTAAAGCAATATAAGCAAGTTCCAGGTTTCTAAATGTTTCCCGGTCCGCTTTATAAAAATTGAGCTCAGGATAATCAACAAAACTGAAACGCTTAAAGTCGCTGCTTATTCTGTCAGGATAAGCCAAAGCATAGTGAATAGGCAGATTCATATCTGGCAAACCCATTTGTGCCTTCATGGAACCATCGTTAAACTGGACTAATGAATGTATAATAGATTGGGGATGAACGATCACGTCTATCTGGTCGGCTTCCAGATCAAACAACCATTTGGCTTCAATCACTTCCAGTCCTTTATTCATCAATGAGGCAGAGTCAATAGTGATCTTTGCACCCATTATCCAGTTGGGATGTTTTAAGGCTTCGGCCTTCGTAACCCCTTTAAGAAAAGAGCAGTCCTTTCCTCTAAAAGGTCCGCCAGATGCGGTAAGATAAATCTTCTCGATCGAATTCGCCGGTTCACCAACCAGGCACTGAAAAATAGCCGAATGCTCTGAATCTACCGGAATAATCTTCACACCGTGCTCTCTTGCCAGTCTGGTGATCAGATCACCGGCCACAACAAGTGTTTCCTTATTCGCCAGGGCGATATCCTTCCCGGCCTTTATTGCCGCAATTGTAGGGCCTAAACCAACCGATCCAACAATTGCCGTAAGTACCATATCCACACCATCCAGCGCCGCAGCTTCACATAAAGCTTCTTCCCCTGCTAAAACCTTGACATTTGTCCCCGATAAGGCAGCCTTCACAGTTTGATATTTACTGTCATCTGCAATGACAACCAGCAAGGGTTTAAACTTCAATGCCTGTTCAATCAGCAGTTCTGCATTGGCATGCGCAGTGAGCGCAGCAACCTTGTACAAACCGGGATTCCCCGCAATAACATCTAAAGCCTGGGTCCCAACAGAGCCTGTAGCACCTAAAATGGATATATTTTTCAATTAAATCTCCCCTGTTTCTTCGTCATGCTGACGAGTTATAAAACCACCTAATTCCTCCGCTATCTTCCTGTCATTAGCCAGACGCGGAACTTTATTTTGTCCGCCAAGCTTCCCCTGCGTTCTCATATAGCTTACAAACGCGTCTTTTTGTAATGACCGAATGATCAAAGGTTGCAATATTTTACCCTCAATAAGGTCAAAATAGTAAATATTCTTCTTTTGCAGCGCCTCATCTACCCTTCTACTAAAAGCGATCATATCTTTTGGTGGTGTAGAAAATTCGATAAACCACTCATGATAAGGCAATTCACCTACAGGTGTATTGACCTGAGGCGCAACTGTAAACTCGGTAATTCCGACGCCCTCTTCGTTGGCCACCGAAAGCAGGGCATGCTCAACCTCTTCGCCAATGACGTGTTCTCCAAAGGCCGAAATAAAATGCTTGATTCTGCCGGTCACCATAATCTTGTAAGGATCCTTCGACACAAACTTAACGGTGTCACCAATCACATATCCCCAAAGGCCGGCATTGGTATTTAAAACCAATGCATAATTTGTATCCAGTTCCACCTCCCCAAGGCTTAACCGTGTAGGACGGTCATTGTAAAATTCATCTGTGGGGATAAATTCATAGAACATGCCTGCATTTGCCAGCAGCAATAAGCCCTTATCATCCTGACTATCCTGATAAGCAATGAAGCCCTCTGATGCCGGATAGGTTTCAATAGAAGCTATCTTTTTACCTATACTGGCTTCAATCTTAGACCGGTACGGCTCATAGTTCACTCCACCATACACAAACAACTCAAAGTTCGGAAAGATGTCTTTAATCTTCTTTCCCCCGGCTTGATCTGTCAGGCGGTCAAAATACATTTGCACCCAGGGCGGAATGCCCGAGATCAAGGTCATATCCTGATGAATGGTTTCTTCAACAATTGCATCAATTTTTTCTTCCCAGTCCTCAATGCAATTGGTCTGGTAAGAAGGCATGCGGTTCTTCTGTAAGTAAGCAGGTACAAGATTGGCGACTATGCCTGATAAACGACCAACATTTATGCCGTTCTTTTTGCTCATTACCGGACTGCCCTGCAGAAAGATCATCTTTCCATCTATAAACTTTGTATTGCCCGTTTCATGGACATAAGTAAGCAACGCGTTCCGGGCAGCTTTTATATGTTCAGGCATGGATGCTGCTGAGATCGGAATATATTTTACACCAGATGTTGTGCCGGATGTTTTAGCAAAGTACTGCGGCTTACCCTTCCACATGACGTCTTTTTCTCCCGCCACGACCCTGTCAATATATGGTCTCAACTCTTCATAATCCCTGATAGGAACCTGCTTTTTAAAGTCTTCGTAAGTTTTTATCGATCCGAAATGATGGTCCTTGCCAAATGAAGTATGCTTTGCTATGCTCACCAGTTGTCTGAGCGTATCCTGCTGAGCCTTCACTGCATTTTTTTTCCACTTATTTATGCCTTTTACTATAAAGGCAGCAAATGGCTTGCTCAATGCCGCTTTTAATCCCATAAACGTATCTTAAACTATATTATGAATAATATCAGGCTCACCTTCTCCCTTGTATTCACTGATCATTTTTCGATAAGCAATGGTTAAGGCGACACTGGATAAAGGTACGATAATAAAAGAGCTCAATACATTGATAAAGAAAGCGACTACCGGCCATTGCAAATAACTAAAAAACAAGTAGAGCAAATGAAAGCCCCCTAAAACCAGTAACAGCAACAAAATTTTAGTAAAGTTTCCCTTAGTTGTTGCCAGGCTGAATTTGATAGAAAGAAATGGCGGAAGGTTTTTATCAATAATGAAAAAAGGAAAGAAAGAAATTCTGATCCAGGTAATAAATATGGCTACTATACCTACTGAAATGGCAATATTGGTAATGACCTCCATTCTTATTCCGGTGTATATAAAAGGAAAAGCCACCAGGATCACAAAGGAATAGACGCCAACGATACACAGCATAAAATAGAGCATGGCCACCAAAAACCGGATGATTTGTTTCCTGGTAGGGATCGTATTCACGATGCTCACATTAAATTCATCATCCAAAAGATGAAAAATATACTTAAAGAGCGAGAGGTTAATGGTGAAATAAAACATCACAAAAAAGAATGCCATCAGAATGCTCAGTCCCATATTTACATCTTTGAGGAAAAATGCCATTAAACCTGATGCGTTCGAGGTAATGAACATTAAAAAGCAAAGCGTGGCAATAGAAAAATAGTTTCTTTTTGTTACGGTCCAGGCCTTACCCATCACCTCGTTTACAGCAAACGTACTTTCCTTTAAAAACTCTATCATTGTTGTTTTAATACTAC
>CAMLDJ010000247.1 GCA_946478755.1 uncultured Pedobacter sp.
CTAATAGTGGAAAAACAATAAAACTTAATGCGGAGATGTTTAAGAGCATTAACATGGTTGTATCTTCCTTTTCGGCCCAGTCGATCAATCCATCAGAACTAACTTGCAATGCTGTGGCCAGCCGCTTTAGTGTATCGCCCCTTGGCTCTGTTTCTCCACTTTCAATTCTTTGGACGGTTCGCAGGTTCAGCCGAGCGGCTATTGCCAGTTCATCCTGACTAAAACCCTTTCGGGTTCGTAATTCTTTAATTTTCTTCGCCAACTGGATGTTTTTCATCATTTCGTTTTTAGTTCTGAGCCAAAACTAAGACAAGTTGTGCTTTTTTCTTTACGACTTGTTTACGGCATTTTTACGATATCTCTTCCTGAAGTCGTTTAAAGGCGGTTTGTGTCTAGTTTATTGTTGTGTTTAGCGAGAGGGCATATGGATTCATTGTGAGAAATCGAAAGATTGTTGAAACGAAGTTTAGCAGGGGGGAACCCTGCTAAATAGTTAAAGAATGCTTTTAAGATCAGCCGGAGAATAGTTGATTGACTTTAGGGTTTTGTTGTCATTGGTTCTGTATACCAGGAACAATTCCTCTTCTTCTTTATGATAAGCATCACATTGCTGGGTTGTTCTGTAATGCTGGATGGTTTGATTGGCCTCATCAAGTGATTTACAGGCTTTGCTCATGTTGGAGCGGTGTACTTCATCAAACAAGGTCTTGAATTTATCGCCCAGGCCAAATTCGAGGATTGCTCCTGAAAGCACATACTGAAGGTCGCATAAGGCATCTGCTACTTCAACAAAATCGTTGGCCTCAATGGCTTGCTTCAATTCGTTAAGTTCCTCGGCAAGGAGCGATACCCTTAAATTTGCCCGCTCTATGGATGGGATGCCCGGGGTTTCTTTTATCGGATGCTTAAATGTTTTGTGGAACTCCGCTACCTGGTTTAATGAATTGCTCTCTTGCATAATTGGTTGGTTATTGAGTATAATTTTATGTCAAAAGTAACCCTTTTTTTAAAAAAATGCCGCTTGCTGTAGCGTTTTTGTATCCCATATCGTTTTAAGAAGAAAAAACAGTTAATGGCCATTAACTTATTGTTTTATAAAATTAAAAAAATGAATCATAAAGTCCTAATTAGTTTACATCATAGATGGGATCATGAAGGCTTTATAATCTTAAAAAGTATATGATTATGAAAAACACCAATAATTTAAGTGCGATATTTAAAACGTTTTTTGCTGCAGCTGCAATCTCAGTGGTTTTTGCAGCATGTTCGAAAGACAGGATCGAACCTCAGCAGGTCGCTGGCCTTTCCATCATCAGTGCCTTTCCTGATACCATGTCTTTAGATTTTTATATCGATCAGACCAGGGCGAATGACAAAGCGTTAAAATTCAACAGCAAAATTGACTATTTAAACCTGTTTCCGGGAAACAGAACGTTAAGCGTAGCTAAGAGAGGCGGAAATAAGGCTTTGGCGTATAAAAATTTTAGCCTTGCCTCTGGTGTAGGGTACTCTATTTTTATCCTGGATACCCTGAATTCAAACGATAAGAAATACCTCATGGTTGAGGATGACTTAAGTGCGCCGGCTGCTGACAAAGCAAAAGTACGTTTTATCAACTTAAGTAAAGATGCCCCCGCATTGAGCCTTCAGGTTCATGGCAAAGACACTGCCCTGTTTACCAACAAGGCCTTTTATGAGTATACCAGCTTTTCAGCAGTCGATCCGGGGGAAAGCATAACCTTTGATATCAACGAAGGTTCAACCTTTAAAACATCGATCCCAAATATTAAGATCGAGAAAGGTAAGATCTATACCGTCTATGCAAAAGGAATTTCAACTGCAGCGATAGACAGTTTAAAATTAGGCGCAGCAATTTACACACACAAATAATCTGCCTATATTAGAGGGTGTTCTGTGTATAACAGGATATCCTCTTTTTTTAAGGGTTAGCAGTTTAACCTATAAAAAGGAATGTATACCATGGAGAATGTATAAACTAACCCTTAATTGCTTAAGAAAGGATGCTCAACTTTGAGGACACTATAGCGGGGTGTTTGAGGAACGATAATAAGAGTAAAGAGATGGTATATAAATCATTCTATGGCTATTTAATGGGCGTAACTTTACGTTATGTAGAAGATAGAAATGATGCAGAAGAGCTTGTTAATGATACTTTTATAAAAGTGTTTAAAAGTATCGGGCAGTTTAACAGCCCCAAACAGGATGATCAGTTACAGAAGGCCTTCAAAGGCTGGATCGCCAGAATTGCTTCCCGGACGGCGATAGATTTTTTACGGAGCAGAAAAACTTTTCTATACGTTGATGATATCCCGGAAGAGCAGCAGCCACTCACCGGGTTAAACGCAATAGTGCAGTTGAATGTACAGGATATCATGAAACTCCTGAATAAACTTCCTAAAACGCATAAGGTGATTTTTAACCTTTATGAGGTTGAGGGCTTTTCACATGAAGAGATCTCGAAATTAATGAACATCCCCGAAAGCTCCTGCAGGGTTTATTTAACCAGGGCGAAAAATAAGTTGAGAACGCTGTATAAAAACTCCCTGATGAATTCATATGAACCGACAACCATTCAAATCCGAAGAATATGAAACCGGTAGATGACGAGCTTTTTGCTCACATAAAGGAAAGTTTGACGGAACACGAGGAAGCCTATCTTCCTGGTGCATGGGAGCGTTTTAACAAAAAAGACAGGAAGACAATAGGATGGCCCTGGCTCGCAGGTTTAGGTAGTGCCGCTGCGGCACTTTTAATAGGGTACGCTGTATTTTTTACCGCGCCAAAAACAGCTGATCCTTTACCCAAACAGCAGATCAAAGCAAATCTGGATAAGCCTGGTGCCGGTATCCTGGGCGAGCTGCTTCCGAAGGTCAGTGCGCCCGGGGATGTGGTAAAAAAATTGAATACCGAAGTCTCAGAAAATAAAAATATAGTTCAACAAAGGAAAAATAACAACATGGTGAACAGCCCTTTAATTGTAATGGGCAAATCTGTCGGGCCAACAGCGCCTGTTGCAGCCCGCGTTTCAGATACTCCTGTTCAACCTGAGGAAATCATTTCCGGCAATAACCTGATTGCGGGCAGTACAACTATAATATCGATAGTTCCGGACTTGTCGGCGATTGCTAAAAAAACGGTTGACGTACAGCTGCCTGCAAGGGATAAGCCGGCACGCAGTTTTCAGGATTTTCTGAACGAAGAAGTAAAAGCCAATGGGGCATTGGCTGCCGCAAAGATAAGTCCCAAAAAAGCGGATAAATGGGCAATGGGGCTAATGATTGCACCCTCTATTGGCAACGGTAAAAAAATAAATATGGGCTATGGACTAAGCATGGGCTATGCTTTATCTGACAAGGTTTCCATCAGTTCAGGCATTTCCTATAATGAATTGACCGCGTCAAAAAGCACGGGAGGGGGCAGCGAGGGCATGATGAATTCGCCTGCAACAATGGCTGTGGTTAATGATACAAAAAGCCTGGAGTCTGTTGACGCGAATCTTGTGGGGATAGATATTCCCCTGGGCATTAAGTATTACCTGACGAAGAAGTTCTATACCAATCTTGGTGTATCCGCTTTTGCTGTTTTAAATCAAAAGCAGAATAACAATTATATTCAGGGTGCTGTTGAACATGGTGTCGCGAGTTCATCAAATGTTAAGGGTTTCAATGCTGTTTTTAAGACAAGATCAGTTTCAGAAGTAGTGCCACCCGGAGAACTCAGGGATAATAAATATTTAGGATTTTACAATATCTCCTTTGGTTATCAGCAGAAGATATCAGACGGCAAAGCTTTTTCTGTAGAGCCGTTTTTGAAGCTGCCTATGAAAGAATTTACGAAGGAAAACCTATATCTCATTGGCACCGGCGTGAGACTGAAATTTGATTTTTAAGTACAGGGACAGGTTTATCACCGAATTAAACAGCAAAATGTCAAAAGCGATCTTCAAAAGTCCCGATTGAACTTCTATCTCGTAGCTTTACAAAAAATGCTTTCAATCAGGCCTATGAAGAAGATTGTCAATAAAGGAAATATCATTAATGTACTGCTGATCGGAACTTTTCTGGTACTGATCTTTGTACCTTCAGCCAAGGCTTTGATGATCAGAGGCCTGATGGAAATTGGGCTTTTCAGACCAGCTGTAGAAAGCCCGGCAGATACCCAAGCGTCGGCGCTGACGAACGGTCCGGAGGGAATTAAGTTTAAGGATGCCAATGGAACGGTGATCGATTTGGGTAATTTAAAAGGTAAGGTTGTTTTTTTAAACTTCTGGGCTACCTGGTGCCCGCCATGCCTGGCAGAAATGCCCTCGGTAAACAAACTGTATGAACAGTTCAAAGACGATAAGCGTGTGGTTTTTATCCTGGTAGATGCAGACAATGACTTGCTGAAAGCGCAAAAATTTATGGATCGCAAAGGCTATAAGTTACCAATATATCAGGTAGCGAGCAGCATGCCGGAAGCGGTTTTTAAAGGATCGTTGCCGACCACGGTTGTATTCGATAAATTTGGGCGTCTGGCTTATAACGAGGCCGGGGCAGCAAATTATGCCAGCGAAAAATTTATCAGTTTCATAAAAACATTAACCGCAAGTAACATTTAGCCGGTGATTAACGTCTATTGTTAAAAGAGGTTAAACCTTTACAGAAGCTTAAAAAATCTGTAAATTTAAAAGGCATTTAATGGATCAGTCAATCTGCTTTTAAATGCCAGATTTTATAAAAAACATATATCGATGAAAACGAATTTGATTTTTGTAATGAGTGGTGTCATGAGCCTGCTGGTTTATTCATCAGCAAGCTATGCGCAAAAACCCGCGCTCCTGAAGGACCAGAACCCGAGGTACCAGGAGAGCAGGGCCAAATACATTGAACTGGCCGATTCTTTAAACCGCGACCAGGGAACAACCGTTCAAAACACTTATAAGGCTTATGATTGGTATGAGGCAAGAGAGGCGCACAGAAAGCTGAGAAGAGAGAGAAACTATCAGCTGAACCTCAATAGCGGGTATTATTATGGAAGTCCTTATTTTTACCCTTCTATAGGCTATGGCAATTATGGCTTTGGTGGCAGATTTGGTTATGGTGGCCACCTGGGCTACAGCTGGGGCAATAGCAGACCCTGGCACAGATGGTAAAAAAGATATTTAGCAACGTTATATTTAAAAAATGCAGATAAAAAAGATAATGACAATTGCGGCCATTGCCGTTTCTGGAATGGTAATCACTTCTTGTTCGAGACAAGTGACACGTGTAAGCACGGACCAGGCGATTGATGTAAGTGGTAACTGGAACAACACCGATTCCAGGCTTGTAGCCGAAGAAATGACCCAGACCATTTTAGGTGGTAAATGGTTATCCACCCATCTGGAGGAGAAACAGGGCAAGCGCCCTGTTGTTGTGGTTGGCGTTGTAAAAAATAAAAGCCATGAGCATATTGATGCGGAGACCTTTGTAAAGGACGTGGAGCAAACTTTTATTAAAAGCGAGCGGGTACGCCTGGTACAAGGCGGGAAGAAGCGAGAAGAACTGCGTGCAGAGAAAGCAGATCAACAGGACAACGCATCGGTATCAACCATGAAGAAGTTTGGCCTGGAAAATGGCGCTGACTATATCCTCCAGGGTTCCATCAATTCAATCGTAGATTCGCATAAACGTAAAAAAGTAGTTTATTACCAAGTGAATTTAGAGCTTACCGACATCCAGACCAATGAAGTGGTATGGATTGGCGATAAGAAAATAGCTAAATACGTTAAAAATTAGCCCATATCAGCCGGCTAAATATAAGATGGTAAAAATCCGCAGGAATATTCTTAAGGCATCAATCTTCTCAGGGCTGATGCTTTTTCTTTTGGGCTGTGCGAGCTATAATGACAGGATTGCGCCCTATTATAAGCAAATCTCTGCAGGGAACTATACGGAGGCGGTTGCAGCACTAGAAAAAAATAAACTGTTACAAAAGCCCAGGAATAAATTGCTCTTCCTGATGGAAAAGGGTAAGGCCAGCCACCTTGCGGGCGATTACGAAAATAGCAATCTTTGCTTCAATGAGGCCGATCAGTTGCTGGAAAATGGATTGGGCGGTGCCATGGACGCCGTTGTAGGCACGCTTGTGAATCCAATGACCCAAAACTATAAAGGAGAGGATTTCGAGAAGTTTATGCTCCATTATTATAAGGCCTTAAATTATGTATACCTGAATAAAAGCGAAGATGCCATCATAGAAGCCAGGAGGATAAGCCTGCAATCACAGGAACAGGGTGATAAGTATAATGATAAGGACAGCCGCTATTCGAAAGATGCCTTCTCCCTGATGTTGCAGGGACTGATCTATGAGCATGATGGCGATGTGAACAATGCCTTTATCGCCTATAGAAATGCGGTCGAGGTTTATCTGAAGCAGAAAGACCAAACCTGGTATGGCACAAAAATGCCCGAGCAGCTTAAACAGGATGTTTTGAGGCTGGCCGATTTAAATGGCTTCGGAGCAGAGCTCAACCATTTTGAAGACTTGTTTGGTCTGCAGTACAAGCGTACCGCGGTTGCTGAGGGCGGGGAACTGATCTTTTTCTGGGAGAATGGCCTTGCGCCGGTAAAGCGGCAGGAGGAATTGTTCTTTTCGCTGGTTAAAGGGAGTACGGGCGACTTGTTCTTTACCAACCTGGGAGGAACGGTGATCATTCCTTTTAACCATGCTTATAGCAGCAGTAATTTTAGTCTGGAGGGCGTGGAGAGCCTTAGGGCAACCTATCCGAAATATATTGGTCAAACGCCGTATTATAGCTCGGCGACTTTAACTAATGGGCAGCAAACGGTTCCGTTTGAAAAAGCCGAAGATATTAATGAGCTTGCTTTTCGAACCCTTAATCAGCGCTTTGTGAAGGAAATGGGCAAGGTGCTCACCCGGCTGGCCGTTAAAAAGAGTACGGAATACGCGTTGAGGCAAAGTGCCAAAGGGAATGGCAAAGATGGGAAGGATAATGCTTTGCTGGAAGGATTGGGAATTGGCATGCAGCTATACGGTCTGCTTTCCGAAAAAGCGGACACCCGTAACTGGCAGTCGCTACCCGCTAACATCAGCTATACACGCATTCCCTTGCAAAAAGGAAGCAATACCATTACCTTGCAATTAAAAGGCGGCGGGGGGAACGAAGAAACGAAAACAATAACAATTACAGGTACTGGCAAGCTGCGGTTTTATAATTATTCAACTTTACGCTGACCTTTACACCTTAAAATACGACCATTATGCAAGAGCCATTTGATATTACTATAGGTACAACCGATTACGCGGTGTTTCCCGAGGGGAACGATACATACGTTATTTTTAAAGATGGAAAAGAGTATGTTCAGATTCAAAAAGACACAGAAGAACAATGGTTAAAACTGGATGAAGAAACCGCGCTCCCCTTATTTGAGGCGGACGAAGAGATCAATGCAATAGGCAGGGCGATTGTCGCGTATGTTCCCGAAGAAGAGGAGGACGAAGAAGAGGATCTTTTAGACTAACCCGACCAGTTGTCGCGGTCAAGGCTGCGGTAATGAATGGCCTCGGCCAGGTGCTCCAGTTTAATCTCCTTACTTCCTTCCAGGTCGGCAATGGTTCTCGACACTTTTAAAATGCGGTCGTAAGCCCTGGCTGATAGCCCCAGCTTTTCCATAGCTGCTTTTATTAAACTTTGTCCGGCTGCACTTATTTTGCAAATGCCGCGCACCATATTGGGAGTCATCTGTGCATTGTAATGCAGGTTATTGCTGTCCCTGAATCGGGCATCCTGCACATGGCGTGCCTTGATTACCCTTTCTCTTATGGTGCTGCTTTTCTCGGTTTCAAAAGCCGAGGTCAGTTCATTAAAATTTACCGGCGTTACCTCAACATGGAGATCTATGCGGTCCAGCAAAGGGCCGGAGATCTTACTCAGATATTTCTGCACAATGCCCGGGCCGCAGGTACATTCCTTTTCAGGATGATTGTAAAATCCGCATGGGCAGGGGTTCATAGAGGCGATGAGCATGAAGCTGGCGGGGTACTCTACACTTAAGCGGGATCTGGAGATGGTTACACAACGGTCTTCCAGTGGTTGCCGCATAACCTCAAGCACACTACGTTTAAATTCCGGCAGTTCATCTAAAAACAGCACACCATTGTGGGCCAGGGAGATTTCACCCGGCTGCGGA
>CAMLDJ010000248.1 GCA_946478755.1 uncultured Pedobacter sp.
CGAAGCCGTATAGGCCATGGTATCGGAACCATGGAGGATCACAAATCCATCAAATTCATCATATCGGGTGAAAATCAGTCTCGCTAATTCTGCCCAGATATCAGGATGCATATTTGATGAGTCCATTATCGGATCAAAAGAATGAATCTCAAGCTCATAATTCAATCGTGCCAGTTCCGGCACATTCTGCTGGATCTGTTTGAAATTAAAGGGAACCAGGGTACCGGTATGGGTATCATTGACCATTCCTATAGTTCCGCCCGTGTATATGATGAGTATTTTAGTCATGATCAGATCTTAAAAATGCGGACAGAATTCTCAGTGGTTACAGCAGCAATCTCTTCAACGCTGGTTTCATATAGCTCAGCTAGTTTTTGAGCGATGTATACCAGGTAACTGCTTTCATTTGGCTTACCTCTGTATGGTACCGGGGCCAGATAAGGAGAATCTGTCTCCAGCACCAGATTTTTCAATGGAATATGCTTTAAAACCTCATCCAATCCGGCTTTTTTATAAGTTACCACGCCTCCTATACCTAAATAGAAACCCAATTCAATGGCCCTTTGCGCCTGTTCAAGATCCCCTGTAAAACAGTGTAAGATCCCTTTCAGATCCTCGTCTTTTTCTGATTCCAGAACTTCAAAGACCTCATCAAACGCCTCCCGGCAATGAACAACGATAGGCAGATCCATATCCTTGGCCCATTTGATCTGCTCCCGGAATGCGGCTTGCTGAAAAGCAAGTGTGCTCTTGTCCCAATATAAATCTATGCCTATCTCTCCAATTGCATAAATGTCACGTTCGACCATGCTTTCACAGATTTCGTCCAACACCTCCTCATAGTTTTCCTTCACATCGCAAGGATGCAGTCCTGCCATAGCAAAACAATTTGCAGGATATCTCTTCACCAGGTCATTAATCTTTGCTATAGATGCAACATCGACATTCGGTAGAAACAGCCGCTCAATTTGATTGTCAAAGCAGCGCTGCATCAGCTGGTCTAGTTTTTCCTCATCCGTTTCATAATACAGATGTGTATGGGTATCGGTTAAAAGCATTGGCGAAGTTACTAAAAACCAATGGAGCTAAACAAATAAAAAACCCGGTCTGTTTCTGCAGACCGGGTCATTATCCTGACATTTGCCGCCATCAGCGGACCATATAGGGTTATTTTTTTGTTGTCGGAGCCGGAGTAACCGGAGAGATCGTTGCACCCGGAGCAGCAGCCGGTGCTACAGCTGGTTTTTTAATATCTGATAACTCCACTTCAAATACAAGCGGAGAAAACGGACTGATACCACCCTGAGGCATACCACCTTCGCCATAAGCAAGATTTGAAGGAATGATTAAAGTAATCTTTCCGCCTTTTCCGATCAACTGTAAACCTTCGTCAAATCCAGGAATTGCTCTTCCCAAAGTGATCGGACGCGGACCATACTGAGCCATTGCATTATATTTGCCGGCTTCTTTAGCGATTTTTTCATCACTCGTATCAAAAATATTGTCTTTCCCGTCTGATTTTTTGGTCGTCAGCTTACCGGTATAATTAACCATCATGGTATCTCCCAAAGCAGGTTTTACGGCATCACCAGGTTTGCTGATCACATACTGTAATCCAGAAGCAGTGGTCGTGGTTTTCAGGTTATTGTCGTCAATGTATTTCTTGATCTTACCCGCTTCAGCACCTTTCTTTTTCTCGATGCTTGCTTTGTAATCTTTTTCAAAGAAATCCCTTGCTTTTTTCTGGAAGGTAGAATCTGCTTCACCAGCTGCTTTTGCCAGTACTTTCTCTACTTTAATGGTGAATACAATGTATTTATCTTTTGTTCCCGGAGGTTTCGGCTGACCAGAATGCTTGGCCATCGTATCCAGATCCAGTTTAAATGTAGCACTATCACCTTCTCCGAACAAGGTTAAGACATCATTCATGTCACCTGCATAAACTTTTTTAGCAACCGGAAAAACCTGAGGCTGATCCATATCCCATGTGTTGAACATCACAGAATCTTTCTCACTTTTTTGTATAAAGTTCAACTTAACAATATCACCTTCTTTAATTTTTGCATTTCCACCATCTTTATGGATGATGTACGACAGGCCACCCGGACCTTTTTTGTAGTTGTTACAAGCAGCTAAGCCAAGTGTAGCCGCGAAAAGAATTACTATACCTTTCTTCATGTGGTTTTTTAAGTTTATATTTTTTTATGTTTTATTTTCTAATTTTTATATCAGGGCTCAACCCATTATTGTAACAATTGGTTTTTATAATCAATTAAAAGTGCTTTAAAATCCTTCACGGTATCTTCCAGATTCTTATCTGAATATCCTCCGGCAGCGTTTCGATGCCCTCCTCCGTTAAAGTATTTCTTACAAATTTCATTCGCAGGAAAATCTCCTGTGGAGCGCAAAGATAATTTAACTTTGTCAGTTCTTTCAATAATAAACGCAGCCAATTTAATACCATTAACTGACAATGCATAATTTACTATACCCTCCGTTTCACCCGTCATAATGTGATAAGCCTGCAGCTCTGCCTGGCTTACGGTAATAATTGCCGCATTAAACTCCCTGAGCACTTCCAGCTTTTCGCTTAAACAATGTCCTAAAAAGCGTAAACGGTTTTCCGTAGCGTTATCGTATATCAGCTGGTGAATTCTCCAGTGTTCTGCCCCAAGATCGATCAAATCTGCTGCGATACGGTAAACCACTGCATTTGCGGACTCAAATCTGAAAGACCCGGAATCTGTCATGATACCTGTATATAAACAGGTTGCAATGTCTTTATTCAGCATCTCACCATCTTCCAGTTCATTCACAATAAAATCATACACCAGCTGTGCAGCAGCACAGGCACTGATGCTCCAGTGGCGGTAATCATCAAAATCCTCCGGATCCAGGTGATGATCGATCATGATCTTATAAGCATCAGACGCCCTCACCAGTTCACCCAGTTCATTGATCCTCGCCAGCGCATTAAAATCAAGGCAAAAGATAAGCGAGGCCGCTTTTACCAATTCCGCCGAACGCTCCTGCTCATCCGTATAGATCATTACTTCGGCATTATTTGGCAGCCAATGTAAAAAATAAGGATAGTCCGTAGGTGTAATTAAAGTAACATGATGTCCCTTCTGGATCAGATAAGCATATAAGCCCAGAGATGAGCCCATTGCGTCACCATCAGGCTTATGATGTGTAGTAATGACAATTTTTTGCGGCGTTGCCAGTAAAGATTTTATTTCTGAAATGGATAGCATAGTTCCCCGCAAAGCTAGCAATTAAATGACAATTGAAGCCTATAAATATTTTGCCTGGCGTATATTTTCAAAGCCTATCGAAAGAGACCCTTTAATATTAGCTGCATAAAACGTATTTTTGCAAAAAAATTAAAATTAAATGAGTACGAACAGAACTTTTACCATGATCAAGCCTGATGCTGTTGCTAATGGCCATATTGGAGCTATTATTAATGATATCACTGCCGCAGGTTTTAAAATCATTGCATTAAAGTACACTAAATTAAGTCCGGAAACTGCTGGTCAGTTTTATGCCGTTCATAAGGAACGCCCTTTTTATGCTGACCTGGTAAACTTCATGTCGTCCGGACCAATCATTGCTGCCATCCTTGAAAAAGACAATGCCATCGAAGATTTTAGAAAATTAATAGGCGCCACTAATCCGGCTGAAGCAGCTGAAGGCACCATCCGTCAGAAATATGCCAAATCAATCGATGCAAATGCGGTTCATGGCTCAGATTCTGACGAGAATGCACAAATTGAAGGCGACTTTTTCTTTACTGCTGCCGAGCGCTTTTAAACACGCCGGGAGCGTTGCGCGTGTCTGCGACTGAACATCAACCATTCTTAACAACCTCGCAATAATGTATTTTATTCCCGATGAACAAAAAAATAAGCACCTCCAAAAAAGGTGCTTATTTTTTTATAAAGTTCGTACCTTTCAACCCAACAAATTAAACAAATGAAGAAGATTATTATTACCCTTGCGCTTCCTTTTTGCGTACTTACATTAAATGCCCAGACAAAAGCAAAAACCACGACTGCAAAAAAAACCACTGCCGCAAAAAAAACCACGAACACAGTAAAGAAGGCCAGCCCGGCAATGGTCTTCAGGTCAACCCTTGATTCGGCCAGCTATGCATTTGGCAATACCATGGCCTCCAGCATGAAGAACGACGGACTAAACAGCCTGAATTACGAATTGCTGGTCAAAGGATTGAAGGATGCTTTTGGCAATGCGACGCCATTAATCCCTAAAGAAAAGGCCCAGGCTGCGATCAGTAACTTATTTGTTACCGTAAGCAAGCAAAAACATGGTCCTGCTATTGCCGAAGGCAAAGCATTTCTGCAAAAAAACAAGCTTCAGCCAGGTGTACAGGTTACCGCCAGTGGTTTACAGTATCAGGTCATCAACAAAGGAACCGGCATCAGACCTAAAGCAACAGATACCGTATTGGTAAACTACAGGGGAACGCTGCTAAACGGAAAACAATTCGACAGCTCCTATGATAGAAAGGAACCGCTTTCACTTCCTTTAAACAATGTAATACCTGGCTGGACTGAAGGCGTACAGCTGATGCAAACCGGTTCTAAATATAAATTCTTCGTGCCTTACAACCTGGCTTACGGTGAGCGTGGCGCCGGTGCAGATATCCCGCCCTACAGTACCCTGATCTTCGAAATCGAGTTGCTCAAAGTAAACGGAGAATAAGCCGATAAAAACCATTGTCGCGGTTTATTGTTAATTCCTTACATCAAAACATTAAACCTATGGCAACGAAAAAATATTTCCCATTGGCAATTATCGCTTTCCTATCCACAACGCTGATGAGCTGTGAACTGGTTGAAGGCATTTTCAAGGCAGGTATGTGGACCGGCATAATTGTCGTCGTTCTTGTACTTGCGCTGATCATCTGGGTGATCAGCAAAGTCTTTGGCGGATAGGTCAGCCTTAAAGAAATACAATATCAGTTATGACCTCAGATCCGGCATGTTCATTTATTTTCTGAATGATGCCGGATCTTACCATTAGAAGCTCATTCTTGATTACCGACGATTCGATCCTCACGAAAAGTTTCTTTTGGGAAACATAAAGCTGTGTAGTCCGGTTAGCAACCGCCTTCCCCATCAGCTCCGGCCATAGGGCTACAACAGAGGTCTCATCAAATTTACCTTTCAGTTTATAAACATTCAGCAATTTGCCAATGCCCTCTTTTAGCGTGATGTCGTTCGGTTTACGCATGGTTTATTGTTCCGTTAGTGACGTCAAATAAAGTGACCGGCACCGCAATTTTGTTAAATACAGCCAGCACACGTTCTTTTCCGGTATCTGTAATAAAAAGCTGTCCAAAATCATGATGCGACACCATTTCCATCAGTTTATGCAATCTGTTGTCGTCCAGCTTATCAAAAATATCATCTAGTAACAGCAGCGGCTTAAAGCCTTTATATTTCTGAAGATAAGCATATTGCGCCAGTTTCAGCGCAATTAAAAAAGATTTTTGCTGCCCTTGTGAGCCAAATTTTTTCAAGGCCATATCTGCGATCGTAAAGATCAGTTCATCTTTATGAATTCCAATCGTAGTTCTTTCCAGCAGCTTATCTTTCTCTATCGACTGCAACAAAAGCTGATCGAAAGCAGCGTCCTTAAGCTGGCTCTGGTAATGCAGGCTTACCTGTTCCGTGTCCTCCGTTAAAAACTGGTAGTATTTTGCAAACAAGGGGATAAACTCCACCATAAACTGCTGTCGCTTAACGTAGATCTTTTTACCTGAGGCCACCAGCTGATCATTATAAATCTCCAGTAAGGTCGGATCATAGCTGCGTGTGACCGCAATCTGCTTCAACAGCGCGTTCCGGTTCAACAGGTGGCGGTTGTACAGGATCAGCTCATCCAGGTAATGCATATCGGTCTGGGAGATCACATTATCCATAAAACGTCTCCGCTCCTCACTTCCTTCCATAATGATATTGGTATCGTAAGGCGAGATCATGACCAACGGAAACAAACCAATATGACTGGCCAGTTTATCGTATTCCTTTTTATTGCGCTTAAATTGTTTTTTCTGGCTGCGCTTTACCCCGCAGGTAATCTTCTCATTTTTCCCCTGGCGGTCAAAATCCCCCTGAATCAAAAAAAGATCCTGACCGGATTTGATTTGCTGCGTATCGACCGGATTAAAATACCCTTTGCAAAGGCACAGGTAATGAATGGCGTCCAGCAAATTAGTTTTACCTGCCCCATTATTACCTACAAATGCATTTACTGTTTTTGAAAAACTAACATTTGCGTCCGTATAGTTTTTAAAATTAAGAAGGGTAATGTTTTTTAACCACATAGTATCAATAGACAAAGTTACCGTTTAGCTTTGTTAATTCGATGATTTGTTTTTCCTTAACACGGGCGGTTTACCCTAAATAATCAACCTTCATCCCGGTTCTGATTAATGCTCAGTTCATTAATTTTATTTAAATACTTACAAATTGGTTGATACTTTGATGTAAAAATGTATTTTTGCAATCCTTAATTTTTTTAAATAAAATGTCTACAACAGAAAAAGAAATAAATCGGCCCGTAAGAAAAGGCTCTTTTTTAGAAGAAAATTCTAAAAGTCTTTTATTCATTGCAGGTGCAATTGTAGTATTAATAGGCATATATTTCTGGTATCAGAACGTATATCTTAAAAACAGGGCCGAAGAAGCATCCGCTAAAATGTATAAAGCGGAGCAATACGTTGGTGCTGCAGATTCATTGGCTAATAAGGCCATAAATGGTGAAGGCGGTTATCCCGGTCTTGAAAAAATTGCGGAAGAGTATGACAATACCAAATCGGCAAACCTGGCCAATCTGTACCTTGGTGGTATTTATTTGCGTAAAGGCGATTACAAAAAGGCGGCAGAGGTTTTAGGAAAGTATGCCGAAACCGGAAGCCCTGTTGCGGATCCCCTGGCCCTTGGCTTATTGGGGGATGCTTACAGCGAATTGAAAGACTTTAAGCAGGCAGCAACCTATTACAAAAAAGCGGCTGACAAATCCAGCAATAAATTCACCTCGCCAATGTTCCTTAAGAAACTCGGATTGGTGTACGAACACCTGAAAGATTTTAAAAATGCGGAAGAGGCTTATACTAAAATAAAAACTCAATATCCTGAGAGTCAGGAAGCTGCTATGATCGATGAGTATATCGCACGCGCATCCGTTCAGGCTAAATAAAAAGCATAAAATATTTACAGAAAAGGTTAGCATACTGCTAGCCTTTTTTTGTACCCGCTACCCATTCATTCCTGATTTTTAGCTATGTTTGCAGCATGGCAACACAATTAAAAAACCTATCCGATTTTTCCCATACAACCGTACCAGATGGCAGTCCTTTTAAATTTGCAATTGCCGTTGCAGAGTGGAATGCTGAAGTAACTGGCAGCTTATACAATGGTGCGCTGGCAACTTTACTTAAACATGGCGTTTCAAAAGACAACATTATTTCTGTGGCCGTGCCAGGTAGCTTTGAGCTTACTGCTGCTGCTGAAATACTTTTACAAAAGCACAAAGATCTTGATGGGGTGATCTGCTTAGGTTGCGTGATTCAGGGAGAAACCAAACACTTCGACTTTATTTGCGATGCCGTAGCCAATGGCATCACACAGGTCGGTGTTAAACATGCGAAACCCGTGATATTTGGCGTGCTGACTACCAACGACCAGCAACAGGCGGTTGACAGGGCCGGTGGCAAGCATGGCAATAAAGGAGACGAAGCCGCAATCACTGCTTTAAAAATGGCAGAACTTGCTGCTACAATCTAGGAAACTTTGATCTTTTTGTTAAAAACTGTAGATTAGCATCATATACCATTAAAAAAAAACAGATGAAGAAAGTTGCAATACTATTGCTTGGCGTGTTTTTTGCAATAACCCTTTTAGAGGCTTGCTCTAACAAACTTTGTCCGGCGTACAGTTCGTATCCGCAGGGTAAAAGAAGGAGAGGCTAGTCTTCCCTAAATTGAAGAATAAACGCATGCAGTGGACCAACATTACCGATCTGGAACAGATTGGTCAGATAAAACAACAAAAAGGCTATAGCCTGATCTTTAAACACAGTACACGCTGTTCCGTTAGCCTGATGGCCAAGAGGCGGTTTGAGATGGACTGGAGTGTTATTCCAGCACATACTTCTCTGTATTT
>CAMLDJ010000249.1 GCA_946478755.1 uncultured Pedobacter sp.
TTTGATCCTGATCGTTATTTTTGGAAATTAATTGTTAATTTTTTATTAACTGACTAAGGATATTTTTGCTTAGCTCCGTATTAGCTGTAAAAATTGAACCTTGAAGCCATCCGATCAACTCCATATTCTCTTCAAAAAATACCTTAATAATAGCTGTAGTCTTGAAGAAACACAGCGTCTGATGAGTTATTTTCAACTTGATGAAGATCAGGAAGTGTTGAAAGATCTCATTATCGGCGCTTTAGAAATTGAGGACGAACGTTATGAAACTGATCCTGCCATTGCCGGGGTACTGGTTAAGGTAGACTGGGATCTGTTTGTTCAGATTCGGGAATCGGCACAAGCCATACCTGAAGGTAAAAATAAAACACTTAAACTCTGGTTACAAATTGCTGCTGTTGCCGCTGTTTTGGCCGTAGTATACATCGGTGTCTATTTCTTTAATAACCGATCAGAAAAGGTTGCCACTGTCCCTACAACACCTGTACATGATATCAAACCAGGAGATTTTGGCGCTACACTTACCCTTGCAAATGGCAGGAAAATTAGTTTAGCCAATGCATCCAAAGGTGAAATAGGAAGGGAATCAGGAATAGTGATCACTAAATCAGGCGACGGAACACTGCTGTACGAAATTGATGAAAAGATTTCTGATCCTAATGCTTCCAATACCTTGTCTACGGCCCGCGGGGAAACTTATCAGGTACGGTTGCCCGATGGCACGCTTGTATATTTAAATGCCGCTTCCAGCCTCACATATACCGCCTCCCTCATTGAAAATGGAAAACGGATGGTTAACCTCACCGGTGAAGGATATTTTGAAGTAGCGAAGGATAAGCAACATCCATTTATTGTAAAGACAGGCCGGCAGGAAGTAGAAGTATTGGGAACTCATTTTAACATCAGCAGCTATGCTGATGATGAAGTGGAAAAAACCACCTTGCTGGAAGGAAGCGTGAAGCTCTCCGCATCGGGTAACAACAAATTGCTAAGACCAGGGCAACAAGCAAGGCTATCCGCTGGCAAAATAAAGATTAGTGAAACGGATACCGATCTGGCTGTTGCCTGGAAAAACAATGAATTTGTAATCGAAAGTGAAAACATCGAAACAATCATGAAAATGATCAGTCGCTGGTATAATTTGGAAGTTGTTTACATCGGTGAAAAAACCACCCAGCGTTTCAGCGGTAAAGTGTCGAGGTTTGATAAATTGTCAAAGGTGCTTGAAATTGTGGAATCAACAGGGGAAGCTCGTTTCGATTTAAAAGGGCGAACCGTATATGTATCAAAATAAACAAACTAAACTATTAATAGAATACTAACCTTAAACCAACCAAATGAAAAAAAGATTACACTAACTCAAGACATGTTAAACGAAACCAGGCCCCGATTAGCCATCAGGACCTGGCAAAAGTTTGGAACATTCAATTAAAAATCAAACTAATAACCGCAGTCCTCCGTACGGTCCAACGCAAAAGAGGCTGCTTAACCAAACCGACTACTAATGTATCAAAATTCAAGGAAATTTGGTATGCCTAAACGGCTGTACCTTAAATTATTGCTAACTATGCGCTTAACCATCGTAATTATAATAGCGTGCTTTTTGCAGGTGAGTGCGTCGAGCTTTGCCCAAAAAGTGACTTTAACCAAGTCGAATGCTTCACTCCGATCTGTCTTCAAAGCGCTTAACCAGCAGACGGGTTACAATTTTTTTTATACGGACAATTTGTTGGAAAATTCGTCACCAGTAACCATAAATGTTAAAGATGCAGAATTGTCTACTGTACTTAACCAGATTTTTGCAGCGCAAAACCTGGATTTTGTTATCCGTAACAAAACTGTGGTCATCAAAGCAAGTGAACTGGCCAGGCAGGAAGTTATTTCCGGTTTTGTAGGCGATGCTAAAGAACGTAAGCCCATCCCAGGCGTTACAGTATCGATCAAGGGAACAAAGTCTACCGTTCAGACGGATAAGAATGGAAAATTTACCATCAGTATA
Organism: uncultured Pedobacter sp.; assembly: GCA_946478755.1. The sequence goes on from CAMLDJ010000249.1 coordinate 2,000, forward strand.
TCAGCAGGTGCAACCGCTTTGGAGTTCAGATTTGTAGGTTATAAAACTGTTGATGTGCCCATCTCACCTAATTCGAATTATACCATTTACATGGAAGAGAATCAGGTTACGCTAAATGAGATGGTGATCACAGGGATGGTTGACCGGAAGGTAAATACCTACACGGGAGCTGCCAAAACCATAACTGCTGCTGAGCTTAAGGCGGTGAGTCCGGTAAATATTTTTGCCGGCATTGCTGCGCTTGATCCATCTTTCAGAATGATTCCGAACAACAAGATAGGCGGGAATATCAACGCGCTTCCGGAAGTGACCATGCGTGGGCAAACGTCTTATCCAACCTTGGGTTCGGAACTTGTTGGCAACCCAAATACACCATTATTCATTCTTGATGGATTTCAGGTTTCTTTACAGGCAATCGTAGACCTGGACATGAATCAGATTGCGTCGGTAACTTTATTAAAGGATGCTTCGGCCACTGCAATGTATGGCTCTCGTGGAGGTAACGGTGTGATGGTAGTTACAACGATCCTGCCACCAAGAGGAAAAGTTGAAGTTTCCATCACCAATAACTTCACTTTATCATCCCCTGATCTTTCTGTTTACCATATGCTGAATGCGGAAGAAAAATTGGACTTTGAACGTCGTGTTGGTTTTCTAAACAGTTATAGAGGGCAAGCCATTAATGCCGAACGATATAAAGCAGTGGTGAGCGGTGTTAATACAGACTGGAAATCTATTCCTGTTCAAACAGGGATTAACAACAGAACCAACCTTTCATTACGTGGGGGCGACCAGTCTTTAACTTTCAACCTTACTTTTAGTGGAAATTTTTTACAGGGTGTAATGAAGGAACAGGACAGGAAAAATTATTCTGGAAGTTTTACGCTGAGTTATAAAACCAATAAATTAACATTCCAAAACAACACGATTGCAACCCAGGTTATTTCTAATGACTCGCCCTATGGGGAATTTAGTCAGTACCTGGATTTGAATCCGTACTGGAAACCTTACGATGAAAACGGTAATGTAAACAAGTACCTGGAAAACATCGATTTGGGCTTCGGTGTAGGAAGTTCTGTGGTCTTAAACCCATTAATGGATATTAATTATAATACCATTAACAACAGAAATAAGAACTTTAATTTAAGAAACAATACCACTGTACGCTACGATTTTAGTAAATCATTATGGTTCAATGGCGCATTGGGAATCACAAAAGTGAACGGAACAATAGATAATTTCTATTCCGCTTTAGATAGCCGTTTCAATGGTATCGCAGATTTAAGTGCACGAGGTACCTATTCGAAAGATAACAGTGATGCCTTTACCATGGACGGAACAGGTTCTGTGAACTACAACCAGAACTTTGGAAAGCACGGCATTACTGTATATGCAGGATTCAGGCTTGCCAGCACAAGCTTAAATTCATATAATGTATCTACGCAGGGTTTCCCTTTCGATCGTCTGGACAATATCTTGTTTGCTGCGCAGTATTTAAACAGCAGGCCTACCGGAACTGAAAGTACAATTAACAATCTTTCCTATACCGGAAGTGCGAACTACTCTTATGATAACCGATATTTTACCGATTTTACTTATACAAGAGATGGCTCTTCTGCTTATGGAGAGAATAATAAATTTGGTAATTTTTGGTCTGCAGGTTTAGGATGGAACATCAATAATGAGAAATTCCTTAAGGACAGCAAAATAATCAACTTGCTGAGGATTCGTGGTAGCTATGGTTCTACAGGTACATCTGTACAAGATCCTTACGCCGCACAATTCAGGTACAATTTGGGTACATCGACTGGTTATTTCGGCGAAGTAGGTGCTTTTCCGGGCGCACTTGGAAACCCCAATCTGAGCTGGCAGCAAGTACTGAAGTCGAACATTGGTATTGCTTCATCATTTCTCGACAACCGTTTAACTTTTAATGCAGAATTTTATAATGAGGTAACTCAAAATGCGCTGACTACAGTTTCGCTGGCACCTAGTACCGGTTTCCCTTCGTATACCGAAAATTTAGGTAAGATTCAGAACAGGGGATTGCAATTCGACCTGGGTTATACCATACTATCTGAACCTCGTAAAGGCTTAAAGTGGAATGTTTCTGTAAACGCCGCCACTAACAAATCTGTACTGAAAGAACTTTCTGGTAAACTTAAAGCCTTCAACGCCGCATTAAATACGAATAACGCCGATCAGACTTCCGAAAATGCACAGTTCATTGAAGGTCAGTCTACCACGGCCATTTATGCGGTGAGGTCACTGGGGATTGATCCGGTTACCGGCCAGGAAGTTTACCTGAAAGCAGATGGTACCCCAACATTTGTGTGGGACGTTAACGATAAGACCTATGTTGGCGATAGCCGCCCCAAGTGGACAGGTGCCATCAATTCAAACTTCCTATATGCAGGTTTTGCCTTAAATTTTAGCTTCAATTATAATTATGGTGCTGATCTGTATAACAGTACGTTATTAAACCGGGTAGAAGCCGTTGATGCACGCAACAACGTAGACCGAAGAGCGTATGACCTGGGTTGGACGGGACCTGGAAGTTTGAGCCCATACCGTAGAATTACAACCTTCCCAACACCAACGAAGCTTACTTCGCGCTTTGTTCAGCGTGATAACAACATTCAGCTCAGCTCAATTAATTTGAGTTATCAGTTCAAAACACCATTTGTAAAAAAATTAGGCTTGCAGAACCTTAGTGTTAGTGCCACAACGAACAACCTGGGCACCTTTAGCTCCATTGAAATAGAACGTGGTACAGATAATCCTTTTGCCAGAGAATATACATTTGGTTTGAGTGCAAGATTTTAAATTCAAAAGATAAATTCATATCCCAATGAAAAGAACAATATTAATTATAGGAATTCTGGCAATAGGTGCGATGTTTTCCGGTTGTAAGAAATTTTTGGATGTACAGCCCAAAACGAGTCTGTCTGAAGAACAGTTGTTTACTTCAGAAGTTGGTTTTCAACAGGCTTTATCAGGTGTATATGGCCAGTTGGCTGGTAACAATCTCTATGGAGATAACCTTTCTATGGGCTTCGTTTCTGCCCTGGCACAAAATTATTCAACACTCAATACGAACGCAGGTATTTCGCTGCAACAAACACAACTCCTAAACTATGCTTCAGCAGAAGTAGTAGGATACACCAATGCCATCTGGTCTTCCAGTTACAGTGCAATTGCTGCAGCAAATAAAATAATTGCAAATACAGAAACAAACCGTTCTGTACTAACCAATAATTCATATGCACAGCTGCGCGGTGAAGCCTTAGCCCTAAGGGCGTTTATACATTTTGATTTATTACGTATGTTCGGTCCCGAATATACTGCGGGTGCTAATTTAAAGGCCATCCCTTACAAAAAAGATGTAAACGAAAACGCAATTATACCTGGTACAACTGCTGACGTGGTTAAATTTGCTTTAGCCGATCTGAAAGAGGCTGCAGATTTGTTGCTAACGGTTGACCCGATCGTGACCAGCGATCTGCGTAGCAGGCGCAATAAGTTAAATTACTACGGCATAAAAGCACTGGAAGCAAGAATAAGATTATACAGTGGTGATAAATCAGGTGCTGCTGCTGCTGCAAATGTAGTAATCAGCTCAGGTAAGTATGCATTCGTAACCCAAGCTGCGGCTGGTGCCATTAGCTCAGGATTGGTGGTACGCGACCGCCTATATTTCAATGAGCAGGTATTTATGATCAGGGTTAGAGATATATTGCCAACTGTACAGCGTTACTTCAGATTTAGAGGTGCTTTAGATCAAACCCTTACGCGTACCCCTGCTAACTTTGCTACATTGTACGAAACTTCATCCGGTGGTGGTACAGATATCAGGTTTGTTTACCGTTTAGAGCAGGATGGAGGAAGCTTGTTCCCATCTAAGTTCTGGCAAGCCTCTACCGCTACCACTACAATTACCGATAATTTATTAGATCAGTATGTACCAGGCATACGTCTTTCAGAAATGTACTATATCTTGGCTGAAACTGCAGAAACACCAGCTGCAGGCGTTGGTTATTTAAATACGGTGCGCCAAAATAGGGGGCTTTCCAATCTGGCAACAACGCTCAGCGCTACCGATCTTACAGCTGCAATTACCAAGGAATACCAGAAAGAATTTTATGCAGAAGGCCAGTTGTTTTTTTACTATAAGCGTATTAAAGCACTAAGAATGCAATTTCGCAACATCAACATGACACCAGCGGACTACAAACTCCCGATTCCAGATGCTGAACTTCAATTTAATCCGAATTATGGAAACTAATCAAACTCGTATTATGAAATACTTATCATATATATTGATAGTGGCCTGTCTTTTTTCATGCAAGAAAGAAGCAGTCGAAAGCTATCAGGGAAAGGATGGCATCAGTTTCTTTGCCTACACTTACGAACTTTTGCATACCACAGCGGTAAGAAGCTACTCTTTTGCCTTGCAAGCAACTCAAAAGCAAAGAGATACCCTATTTATACCAATGCGCATTACCGGGAAGTTATCCGATCAGCCACGTACGGTATTGCTGAAAACGGCCCAAGGAACTACCGCAACTGCAGGCGTAGATTTTGAGCTGAAAGAATTCACCGTTCCGCCGGGAGCATCCACATTTAATTATCCGTTGATATTGATCAATTCTACCGGAATGGCCAGTAATGTCTACAGGATTGTACTGGAGCCAGCAGAAACAAAAGACTTTACTCTAGGTACTCTTGGCCAGACACCTGGTATTAATGACATTACGGAAGAAAACTTCCGATACCTAAAGATTGATGTAACCGGCCAATACATTGAGCCAAGTTATTGGATCTATCTCCAGGCGGATTTCGGGGAATTCAGCGCTGTAAAATACAAGTTCATGGTGAAGACATTGGGTATAACCGATTTTTCTTACGATAAGATTGGTTCTGACGGTGTACTGAACTTTCCGGTTACCCTAAGGAATGCACTGGCCGCTTATGAGGCTGCAAATGGTCCATTGTTAGATGAGAACGGTCAACAGATATCGTTCCCTTAATTTAAAATATTATGCATTTAAAATACTTTTTAAAGCTCAGTCCGATTTTTATTGTAATCATGTTGGCATTTGCTGCCTGCAAAAAAGACAATCAACAGTATAAATATGATCAAATCAATGATATTAAGATTACAGATGCAGTAACCGCTTTTACGGTTCCTCAACTGGATTCGCTGATCATCACACCAACATTGGCCCAAACAATGCCCGAAGGTGATTCATTTACCTATAGTTGGACAATTGATTCGACAACAATTGCTGAAACTAAAAATCTACGCATTAAAGTAACATTAAGTCCAGGCACTTATTCCATAATTTACAGAGTAACGAGTAATAAAAATGGTATTTACACGCTAAAGCGTTATACCATCACAGTAAATGGTGTTTATCCGGATGGCTGGTATGTTCTCAACAGCAAGGATGGAAAAGGTAAAGCTTCTTTGATCCGGACGGATGATGTGATTTTTGACAACCCAATGGAAGTAGCCAACAATAAAACCTATCCGGGAAAACCAATGGCTTTATATAATTTTGGAAAAGGTGGGTTCTTTTATTATTTCACTGATCAAAATGTATATCGCTTTAACATGAACGATTGGTTAGAACTTGGTGATAGAAGTTCGATACTTCCCGGTTTGGCAACACCGCTTCCATTTAAAACTGCACCGGCATTTATCATGAATACCTCAAAATTTGAACAATATATCGTTGCAGACGGCAGTCTGTATGTTGGCGTTTCAGGAACAAACTCAGAAAATCTGAAACCCTTTTCACAACGCATTCCAGGTAATTATGATTTATTCCCAGGTGTTTTTCCAGGCAATTTTAACACTACCTATTTTTACGATAATGCAACAATGAGTTTTATGCAGATGGGAATTTTGTCAAGAGTCCTGGAGCAATCGCCTGCAACACCATCGAGACCTTTCGATATGGCAAATGTAGGTAAGAAAATGATTGCCTATGATCGTGGCGTAACAACCTTGTCCCAGGAAGGTATTGAGTGGTATTACATCATGGAAGACAATAATGGTCGTTACCTGATGTCATTGACTGGCGACTCAGACAACAGTTTCCCTGGAGTTAACCAAAAAATGACGAACAGTCCGGAAATAGGAAGTGCAACTAACTTCGCAACCTCATCAATTTTAAAAC
>CAMLDJ010000250.1 GCA_946478755.1 uncultured Pedobacter sp.
GAACGGCGTGCAAACGGAAGTCTTTCAGCACGGACACCATTTTAAAACTGCCATCAGTCCATATCAGGTTCCAGGAGATAAAAGCAGCGGCCTGCTTGCGGGGATTTCTGAGCAGGCGCCGGGAATAAAAGGAGCGGGCGACAACAAGATCCAGGCTTATTGCTTCCGGATGTGCATGACCAATCATCCGAAGAACAGGGTCAGCTTCCCAAAACCCGACAACTATAACCCCAGGGATTACGAGTTGCTGGCAAGGGTATTCCAGAGCGGCTGGACAGAACTATTTAATAAGTTTGACGATATACCGAACAGAAAGACCGATACGAATAACCATGGCCCTTTTAGCAGCGATTATATAGGGATGAATTATACCTATCCGGAAGCCTCCTATGAGGAACGAAGAGCGATCATTAAGGCACATGAAAATTATCAGAAAGGGCTGTATTATTTTATGATCACCGACAAGCGCGTACCGGCAACTGTGCAAAACAGGCTGAAAACATGGGGACTGGCCAAAGATGAATTCAAGGACAATGGCAACTGGCCGCACCAGCTCTACATCCGGGAAGCCCGAAGAATGGTAAGCGACTATGTGATGACTGAAAATGAAGTGCTTGGCAAAAAAGAGGTGCCAAAACCTATAGGAATGGGCTCTTACGCATTGGATTCTCACAATACGCAGCGCTATGTCACTGAAAAGGGTTTTGTTCAGAATGAGGGCGATATCGGTGTAAAAGCACCAAAGCCATATTGCATAGGCTATGGCGCCATTGTACCTAAAGCTTCCGAATGCAGCAATCTGTTTGTGCCGGTTTGTTTGTCCAGTTCGCATATTGCGTACGGATCAGCGAGAATGGAACCCGTTTTTATGATTTTGGGCGAATCCGCAGCAACAGCCGCTGTTATTGCTATTGATGAGAAAGTAAGCGTGCAAGAGGTACCCTACAGCACATTGAAAAAAAAGCTGTTGGAACAAAAACAACGCCTGACGCAATAATTCTGGGTATTCCAGGGAGCGGATGTTTAAATTTGCCGCAGTACAGCGCGCGGTAGAAAATCAACCGCGCTGTTTGATTTAATAAAGGAATTAATTAAGTTTGGTTAACCAACTATAATCCGCTAACATGTACGACGAAATTGCCATATTGATAGCCGCCATGGCTAAACGTAATTGCAAAACGTCGTACAGGAGGCTGTTTACGCTACTCTTTGCTCCCCTTACCAGATTTTCTTTATGCTTTTTAAAATCCGGGCCACTTGCTGAGGAAATTGCGAGTGACGTGTTACTGATCCTATGGCAAAAGCGGGAAGCACTCACTGCTGTAAAGAATATAAGATCTTATGCATTCATCACTGCCAAAAATCTATCGTTGAATGCGATCAAAAAAGAAAGCAGGCGTGAGTTCATTTCGCTGGATGATCTGGATATAAGCGTTCACCTCCATATCAGAAGTCCCGAGCAATTGCTAATCAACGATGAATTAAGGAAGCGGCTGGAAGAAACGATCAATACGCTCCCTGAAAAAGGTAAGCTGGTGTTTAAACTGATCAAGGAAGATGGTTTTAGCTATAAGGAAGTCGCCGAGATCATGGATATTTCCGTGAAGACGGTAGATGCGCATTTAGTTGCCTCCATCAAAAAGCTGATGGTGATCCTGAAGGATGAGTTCAATCTGGCTTGATCTGGGCGCAGATTTAACCTTTTGCATTAATCAGATTTAACCTTTTGCATTAATTAAGTCCAGCCGATCTAAACTGGCGCTGATATCTTTAATCACCTTTAGCCTGTCCTCTTGACCAAGCTCCTCCATATGAGGGATCAATCTGTTGTTGATGTCCTGCCTGACTTCTGCCAGCTGTTCTCTGATCTTATTCAGATACAAACCTGCCTTCAGTTTATCCGTACTCTGCTGATGCCCGATAATGTCATTTATTAACGCCCTATCAACCAAAAACAGTTGTTGAGTAATTGTTTTACTCATCTTTCTCTTTGTATCACTTATCTCGCTTAATAAAGTAGTAAGCATACTCATACCAGTGGTTCCTTCTATATACATAGTTTAATTTCATTGCGAAAATTCAAAACGCCTTCCTTGCTTCATGGATCAATGCCGATACCATCTGACTTCCATCCAGAAATTCACAACAAATCGGTGCTATATCCAATTATCTGTTAACACACGAATATATTATAATTAAACAATAAATCTATCTGATTTAATTATGCTTTACTGGTTTTTATGGTTCGCAAATCTCTGGCCGCTACGTTTACCTGATTTCTGACGGAAGATCATGCCGCGCCAAACTGTTCCCGCTCATCCAGGAACTGTTCGATAGGCATATCATACAACCAGGAGTTCCGCTCGTTTCGTCGTTCGGCAAAATGGACAAAAGAAATATCATTCTCTACAATGTGGATATTATCGCTTGGAGTTACCACCAACAGCTGAAGGTGGAGCTGTTTGCACAAGGTGATCAAAAACCTCGCTTTTTCTTCATCCTGGGCTTTAAAGGCTTCATCAATAGCAATAAACCTAAAGGAGTTAGACTGCAATCCTTCTTTTGTCAGCCCAAACTGATAGGCGATAGCGGATCCCAGAATGGTATAGGTTAACTGGGCTTTTTCTCCACCAGATAGCTGCCCCATATTTTCATAGGTCTTAAACTTTGTCCCCGTCTCCTTGTAAAACTCCTCAGCTTTGTACGAAAACCAGCCCCGAACATCCATTACCTTTCTGCGCCACTCTTCTTTTTCAAGTCTGTGGATCAAAGGTTCTATATGTTGTTCAAAATGATGGCGCTTTCCATCAGGCACACTTTCAATGGCCTTCACATTGGGGATGGCCTTTTGCAGCAAGCTCCTGAATTCTTTCACATCTTCACTAATCTTTTGGGGTATGACCAGCTGTATATACGTTTTGGGATTGCTTTTGAAATCTATGCCGTTCAAAGCATCATTCAACACATTGATGTTTTCTTTAATGGTATCCGACCAATTCTCAAAAAATAATCTGAAATCAGCGATCTTATTGGTGATGGTTTCCTGTAAATATTCATCAAACTTTTTCTCGTGCTTCGGCAGGTTGTCCTCCTGCAAGCGTTTTAAGAAATTGTTATACTCCCCTATAAATTCCAGGTTGGAAGCATCAGGTAACATGCTCACATCCGCACGCCAGTCTTTAAACTTTTGCGTGATCTCTTCTGAAGGTTGTTTGAAAGCATTAATCTTGATGACTACTGCATGTTCCTTGGTGTTTCTTTCTCTTTCCAGGCGGGTGGTCTCATTCCGGTTGTGCTCTCTGAATGCATCGTTTGCAATGGTAAAACCAGCGTAATCAATCTCTTTCAAATGTGGGTGAGCAGCTTCAAATCCGGCAATGTCAACCTGTTTATCCCGAAATATGCCCAGCGTTGCCCTGTGCCTGTCCAGTTCATGCTGGAGCTCTTCCAGCCTGTCCTCCTGCTTGTATTTCTGCCTGTTTTTAAGTTCAAGTTCCTGTGTGTTGGCACCCAACAATACTTTAACGGCTTTAAACTGCTCTTTTAGCACACGGTTTTTATCATTAGCCTTCTCCAGATTTTGTCTCATCCCTGCTTTTTGCTGGATTTCAGCAGCAAAAACAGTCCAGTTGATCTCATCAAAACCTGAGTAGGCAGACAGAAATGTTGACAATCTTTCCTTCCTTAAATCAATTTCAGCTAAACCTTTGCCTAAGCGTTTAATCAGCTCTGTATTTTTTTGCTGTTGTTCCTGCAGCAGCTCCAGTTCTTTCTTCAGTAAACCAATCTTTTCTTTATTGTCCCATCCTAAAACAAAGTTCTCGCGCCGGGAAACATGTGCCCTATCGTCCTTCTCATGCTTACCTTTCATACCTTTTATCAGCCCCTGCATGGTGAGTGCTTTTTCCGAAAATTGATTAAACTCATCCAGGCTTTCTGCGCAGGCATAATCAAACTGTCCGCTAATCATCTCTTCCAGCCATTCTGCATACTTGCTTGAAGTCTTAAACTCCAGTTTATTTACCAGCAGGTTGTCGTCATAGCTATGATGACGCAAGTTACCCATAGAGGTATGCCCCTGAAAACGCTGATAAGTAATGCGACCACGAAGGTTGGTTTTATTCACGTAGGTATTTACTTCTCTATAATATTTTTCAGGCACAACAATGCGCAAAGCAAAATTATGAAGCACCTTTTCGATGGCTGGCTCCCATTGGCTATCTTCCTCGCGTACCCTTACCAGTTCGCCAATAAAAGGCAGTTCCTCAGCTGTTGCACCAATGTGGGCAAGGATATCTTCCCGGATATCGGCCTCACGTCCCGAAATATTGTTCTTGTTCTTTTGAAGCGAGAGAACGGTAGTCCTCAATTCTTCTACTTTGCCGTTCAGCTGGTCTTCCTCGTTGCGGGCACTTCGTATCCATTCATCCTCTGCCTGGCGCTGTCTGTCGCAATCTATTTTCTTTTGTCCGGCCAGTAGCCTTGATTGATCAAATACCGTCCGGTCCGGATCTTTGGGCAAGTCGAGGCCCAGCGCCAGGGCATTATAGCTGTCGGCCCGAAACTTGCAAGCTTCGCGGCTGCGTTCCAGTTTGGCAATATCCCCATCAAGTTTCTCCATCTGCACTTCAACCTCATCATTTGCTATGGCAATCGCCAGATCGCGTTCCTGGATCTTAAGGTCTTCTTCTTTCGCCTTCAGGGTCCCGATCTCATCGTTCAATACCGCCATCTTAACCTTCAGGGCTTCCAATTCCAATGCGGTAAGCTCAGTTCCCTTTGCGGTGAACCAGTACACTGCTATTTCCTTATCCGCTTCCAGGCGCTTTAGTCTTTTCTCGGTTTCTTCGAGCTGCATGGCCAATTCATGAATGGGGACCAATTGTGCAATCTGCTCTTTGGCCTTTTCAATGTTCACCTTGGCATCCATCAGTGTCATAAAGTTATCCTTGAGCTGCAGGAATTCATACTCCGCATCCAACTGCTCTAGCATATTTACGCGGATAAAATCGTCAAGATCATCTAAAACCTTAACTCCGACCACCTGGTTAAATAAACTGCAGGCTTTTACAGAACGCATGCCCAGCAATTGGGCCATACGTTCTCCGTACTTGACAGGCCCATCCTGAAATTCTATCCGTTTTTTTTGGATTCCGGTATTATACAGTCTTTCCAGGCGTTTTTTCCAGTTTCCTTTTCCATCAAAAGGTGTAAAATCCTTTTCGATCTCCAGGGGGATGCGGGCGATTCCGAAGGAACGCCTTAGCTCATTATTGCTGAACCAGCGCAACTGGAACAAAGTGACCACCTGCCCGTCGGTATTCTCGAAACAGGCTAACAGGACCGAGTATGCGGCATGGTCGCGAAGTTTCTGGGTTGTTGTACTGTTTTCCCCTTCTCTTTGAATGTTACCGTAATGTCCATACACATAACTTTCTTCCGTGCGGTCGCCTTTCTTTTCTGCGCCCGACGACTGGTTATAGAACCTGTCATTTTTAACCGGCACCAATAAGGTCAGCAGGGCATCGATAAAAGTACTTTTGCCCGAAGCATTGGCTCCTGTAAGCAAGGAATTATTTCCTTTGGGCGAGATCCGGAAGATCTCGCCGTCAAAAGTTCCCCAATTGTACACTTCCATGTATTGCAGCCTAAAACCTGCTTTATCAGAACTCGTACTAAACAGACTATACATATTCCTCCAACTTCAATTTAAAATCCTTCAATATATCAATGGTCACTTTATCTTTTATTACGCGTTGGATCTGGTACAAGGGATCCGCTTCCGGCTTGACGACCTTAAGGTAGCCCAGTTCAGTCAGCTTCTTGATACAGCCATCCAGTTCCTGCATCAATTTAACGCGGTTATATTTTTCCGGCAGGAAAAGCTCTACTTCTTCCCTGATCCCGGTATGGTTAATGAACTTCTCTGTGGTCTGTACCTGCGTGGGATTGTGGTCAAATTCTTCCAGCAGCTGTCTTAACACCACGAGCACGATCGAGGCTTCAAAACCGATCTGCCGTCTGCTCACCAGTCCCAGGGTGTTCCCTTCCTCATCTTCAAACTGGGTTACAAAGGCCAGTCCTTCATCTTTTCTCATGATCAGCTCAAGGCCCATCACATTGATGTACGCCTGAATTTCTTCCTGATAATACAGCAGTTCATCCCATACAGAAGAATTGCTGTACACTGTGCCGTTCTTCAGCAGCTTTACTACAGCTTTTGAATATGGCTTCAGGCGATTTTGCAAATTGCTCATTTCGTTAATATTACTTCGGGTATATGAATAGACTTCTGAGCTTTACGATCAAACAATATCCGCTCTACCTTGTCTTTGTTAATGGTATGTTTAAAATCCTTACTTACTGAAAGATAGCCAAATAGTTGAGGTAAACCCTCATCCAGGCCTCCGGTCATCTCGATTACTTCTGCCAGACTTGCCTGTGATTTTTCGGCCAGTATTTTTTTTATATTGGTTCTGATCAGTTCCCTGTCCACCCGCTTTTGTCCGAAGAGCTTGACCAGGTGTGTTGCCTGAAGAATATCTGTATCGGCCCGTCGTGGCCTGTTTTTATAGGTGATCTCTTCCATTTGCTCCAGGGTTAGTTTGCGGTCAAATGGCAAATTGATCTCTGGTTCTGCTTCGAGCATAAATCCAAGATCCGGCTTCTTCTTTTTCTTTCCGATCTCAATCAAAAGTGTTTTGATCTCGTGGATCAGGTTGCGGGTGGCATGCACTTTCGAGTGCTCGCTTTCCCTAATGATACGACTCAACTTTTCGGCCATCTTGTCGTTCGCCTTATAGACCTTTTGACCAGAGGCGTGCAGAAATTTCTTCATGTCTTTCAGGAAGAAATCGCCCACCAGAATGTCTTTGTCTTCCAGGCGGTCGAACAGCGACTTACTCAGGTTGCCCCACTCCTGTTGCAGGCCGGGATTGAGCAGGAACGACCAGAATGCGTAGAAACTTTTGCCTTGCTGGCTTTCCTTCAATTCATCCAGGGCGTCAAATGTAAATTCAAGGATATGGTCCTTGGTTAGATTTCCTTCTGCATGTTTCAGGTAAATATGGCGGGTTATCTCTCTGAAGTTATCTTCTACCTCTTTAAAATCCGAGAGCAGTTCCTTGGCCGACTGGGTCAACTGGCTAAACCGGGGTATAATTTCGAAGTCTTCATAGACTTTCACTTCCTGACCGCTGCGTAAGTCGGCGATCTGTTGTTCAATCTCCAGCTTCTTTTGTTCCAGCAGGTCTACCCGCTTTTGCAGGTCATCATCTGTAAACTCAACCAGGTCCCTTAACTGGCTAAAAATATCTTTAAACCTGGATTCGGCACCTACGAATTCTTTCTTTTCCAGGCTTGTCAGCCAATCTATGGTTTTGCTGGCATGGGCCGACATTTCATAGAATACTTCCCCCTTGTCGTCCTGATAGTTCGTCAGGTAACCATTATCTGTCCACTTCCGTATGTATTTCCTGGCCTTTACCTCATAAGTATCGAACACTTCGATATCGACGTCTTCGTCCTGATCTACCTGCTTATAGTCCAGATAATCAGTCAGCTTATTATGAATCTGGTCTGATGATACTACCGTTTGCCCTTTTATGAAGGTTTCAATTAAAAATTCGATAACAATTTCCCTGTTACGAAGCTTCAGCATCCCCACACTCGGAGAGGTACTTAAAACTTCTAATATTTTATCACTGTTCACCATGGCGCATCAAATTCTTAAGACGAAATTTGCCAAAACTAATAATTTCCAGTGTCTGATGTTAAATAATTATTAAATTCAGTGAGATGGCATTACGAATGGCCTGATATTCAATCAAAGACATCCCATGCACGAAAATCCACGTACTTAGCAGCTGCTAATCGATCCATATTTTTATATTCGTATAAAATTAAGGCTTTACCATGATGTACATTAAAATTTTCCCGCTCCCTTCTGATGTCTAAGTTTAAATCCAATGCGGTCTACACTTACATGGCTACTGCGGTCATCTGCATTTGTTGCTATATCGGAGTATTCCACACCCATCATTACTTAAAGTTCGATCTGATCAACTGGCTTT
>CAMLDJ010000251.1 GCA_946478755.1 uncultured Pedobacter sp.
ATGAGAGAACGCATCACCTACCTTTTCATGCAGTATTATACCAACAAATCTACCAGGGAAGAGCTGGAAGAATTTTTTGGGCTCATTAATACGGCAAAAAATGATAAAGAAATCAATACGCTGATAAAAAGTGTATATGATGAGATCAAACTAAATAACCCTTCGCTTACTTACATCAACGAAGCAGGCAAATTAGTGCTTCAGGAACCTGCCTGGTTGTATGCGTCCGACAATAATGCGGTTGAAAGCAAGGGAAAAACCAGAAGCTTGCCCATCTGGCTGGCGGCTGCCTGCTTACTGATCATAGTTGGCGGAGGGATCGGGATCTGGACGTTTAAAACAAATAATGATCATACGGAGGTAGCCGTAGTGCAAAAATTTACTGAGCGGGCTGAACATAAATTTCTGCTGCTGAGCGACAGTACACAGGTCTTTTTAAATGCTTCAAGTACTATTAATTATCCTGAGCGGTTCGATGAGAAAAAACGTGAGGTATACCTTAATGGAGAAGCATATTTTGACGTTAAACATGCAGATAAGATCCCTTTTGTCATCCACACCGGTGAGATCACTACAGTAGTACTGGGAACCGCCTTCAATGTTAAAGCTTATGAAGGCCAGCAGCATATTACCGTATCAGTTAAACGCGGGAAAGTGCAGGTCATGAAATCCGATCAGTTAATCTCAACCCTGGTCAAAGGACAGGAGGTTAAAATCAATAAGAAAGATGTGCATCACCTGGTGGACAAGCCCAGTACCAACAACAATCCCGGGTCCTGGCAATATGGCTATTTAGCCTATGAAGATGAAAATTTTGGAGATATCATCAGCGATATGGAACGGGTATACAATACCGAAATCATTGTGATGAACCTGCAATTAAAAAACCTGTCAGTCACCACCTCCTTTAATCGGGAGATCGGCGCAAAAAAAGCCCTTGAAATTCTTTGCAGATTAACAGATTCAAAACTCGAAATAAAAAACAATCAATACCTGATAAAATAACCGACAACTAACAGATTGCTAACTAAAAGATTAATGGATGAAAAGAAGCAGCTAAAATAAAAAAACCGTTCCCGGGTACCAGCCGGAGAACGGTTTACGATTAATTAATAACCCATTCGAGAATTATTAAAAACCATTCAAAACTATGCATTTAATCTTTACGTACAAGTTTGCTATTATGAAACTTTTTTATCTGATATGCTTTTTAACGCTTAGCGGGGTGCTTCAGGCAAACACTTTAGTAGGGCAGGATCTGAATAAGATTGTCGTCTCTCTTGAATTGAGGCATATCAGTCTGAAAGGAACCCTCAAGCAAATAGAAAAAAAAACCAGTATCCGCTTCACTTACAAAAGCGAAGATCTGGCAGGCTTTAAAAATATTACCTATCAGAAAAGCAACCAGAAACTGGACCAGGTACTGAATGAATTGTTCAGCAATACCAACCTTACTTATGAAGAAACCGGGTCGAATGTACTCATCATCAAAAAAATACAGGCAGATCGCATAACGGATGCCGGACTGGCGCCACCGGTCGTGTTACGTGGTAAAATTACCGACGACAAAGGAATCCCCATTCCTGGTGTAAATGTATTGATCAAGGGTACTACCAATGGCGTTGTTACCGCTCAGGATGGCAGTTATACCCTCAACGCCGGGCGAAATGCGGGTATACTGGTGGTTTCCTTTATTGGATACATTAAACAGGAAATCATTTTTTCAGGGGCAGGGACTTATAATGTGACGCTGACAACGGATGACCAAGGCCTGAATGAAGTCGTAGTGATCGGTTATGGCACAACTACCAAGAAGGATTTAACAGGATCTGTAGGACAGGTAAAGATGGACGACCTGGTAAAGGCCCCTGTTTTTACCTTTACCGAGGCACTTGCAGGCCGGGTAGCGGGTGTGCAGGTTTCTACAAGCGATGGACAGCCAGGTAGTGCCCAGGATATTGTAATACGCGGTTCTGGCTCACTTACCCAAAGCACGGCCCCCTTATATGTTATAGACGGTTTTGCAATGGAAAGTTTTCAGAGCAATACCTTAAATCCTGATGATATAGAATCGATCACCGTATTAAAGGATGCCTCAGGTACAGCTATATATGGTGCCAGGGGAGCCAATGGTGTGGTCGTAATACAAACCAAGAAAGGGAAAGTGGGGAAACCTGTAATTACCTTAAACAGTTCGCTCGGCGTGCAGGAACTGAGAAAACAAATGGAGATGATGAGCCCGTACGAATTCGTTAAGATGCAGTCTGAAATGATCAACCAGAATCTGGTAAACGAGGTTTATTTTCCAAACGGTAAAACTTTAGAATCATACAGGGATGTGGCAGGGGTAAACTGGCAGGACCTGATCTTTCGCCGGGGAACCATGCAGACCCATAACTTTGCTGTCCGCGGAGGTAGTGAACAAAGCAGATATTCGGTGTCAGGTGTATTAAATGACCAGGAAGGGTTGATGATCAATTCGGGGTATACCCGAGCGCTTGCCCGCGTTTCGTTAGACCAGGACGTAAGCGACAAGTTGAAAGTTGGTTTTAATGCGAATTACAGCAATGCCACCTCCTTCGGTTTGGGTGCATCTTCTAATACGGGAAGCGCAAATATCTCCAATTATATATTTGCCAATGTATATGGCTACAGGCCAGTTTCGGCAAACGAAAATGCCAATCTGGAAGGGGAACTGATCGACCCTGATGTGGATGTTACCACTAATAACGTGCGGATAAACCCGGTCATCACCGCAGAAAATACACACCGCAAAACCAATAATAATGAGATCATAGGTAATGCTTATCTTACTTATAATTTTATTAAAGAACTGACATTCAATTCAAGAATAGGCTATAGGAAACGTGTGGTCCGCGGTGAAGCTTTCTATAACTCACTCACTCCACAAGGATCCCCACTCAATCCGGTCAATACCCGGGGGATAAATGGCAATTTCAGCGTCGCAGAAAATAATACCTGGACAAATGAAAATACGCTAACGTATCAAAAAACTTTCAGAGAAGACCATAAGCTCACCGCATTGGCAGGCTTTTCACTTGAAGGAGTAGCTACAAATTCGTATGGGGCTACTTCACAGCATCTCCCCAATGAACAGCTGGGTATGTTAGGGCTTGATCAAGGAAGTCCTTTGGCTATTGCCGCCAGCGGGGGAGACAGTAAGCTCATGTCATTTTTCAGCAGGCTGGATTATAATTATAAGTCAAAATATATGCTCAGCCTTGTTGCCCGTGCTGACGGTTCTTCGAAATTCAGGCCCGGCAAGCAATGGGGATATTTTCCATCAGCAGCTTTCGCATGGAACATGACGGGTGAGAGTTTTATGAAGTCCGCCTCATTTATATCAAATTCTAAACTGAGATTGAGTCATGGTTTGTCTGGTAATAACAGAATAGGTAATTATGATACTTATAACACCATCAGTTTTGACAACCGCGTAAATGGTGTCTCTTTTAACAATTCAATCCCGCAAACTTCGGCCTGGTTATCCGAGTTAGGAAATGCTGACCTGGAATGGGAAACCAGTATTACTACAAATATTGGTTATGATCTGGGCCTGTTTAAAAACAGGATTGCGCTTACTGCAGAGGTATACCGGAAAACGACTGACAACCTGTTGCTTAACGCCCAGATTCCTTATATTTCCGGTTATTCAAACACGACCAAGAATATTGGTAAGCTCAGGAACGAGGGACTAGAGTTCTCCCTCAATACCCTAAACATTTCTACACCTTCCTTTAAATGGGAAAGTAATTTTAACATTAGTTTCAACAAGAGTAAAATTCTTGAACTGACAGAATCCAGTACTTTATTTTCGGATGTTTCCGGTGGTTTCTCGCCGGCCCCTAGCTTATGGATGGCAAAGGTAGGGCAGCCGATATCTGTTTTTCATGGTTATGTTTTTGATGGTGTATATCAGTTTGAAGATTTTAATAATCCATTGCCCGGTGTCTATGCGCTTAAGTTAAATGTGCCTACCAATGGCAATTCCAGGACTGCTATACAGCCAGGTGATATCAGATACAAAGACCTGAATGGTGATGGGATTGTAAACGGCTTTGACCAGACCGTAATTGGCAGGGCAGAGCCTGTACATACCGGTGGTTTCTCCAATAATTTCTCCTATAAAGGCTTAAGCCTGAATGTGTTTTTTCAATGGTCGGCCGGAAATGATATTTTTAACGGCAACAGACTGGTATTCGAAGGTAATTCCAATTACTATTACCACATGAATCAGTTTGCCTCATGGGTAGACAGGTGGTCGCCCGAAAACCCCAGTAATAAGAATTTCAGGGTAGGCGGGCAGGGCCCTCCAGCATTTGGTTCGTCAAGGGTGATTGAAGACGGCTCGTACCTGCGTTTGAAAACTGTATCCCTGGCGTATCAAATTCCGGCGAAATACATCAGTAAGCTTTATCTGAAAAATCTTTCATTTCAAGTCTCCGCGCAAAATCTCGCTACATGGACCAATTATTCTGGCCTGGATCCTGAAGTATCGGTCAAAAATTCAGCTTTGACCCGCGGTTTTGATTATTCGGCTTATCCGCATGCGCAAACTATTGTTTTTGGATTAAATGCAACTTTTTAACCCGTTTTAAAATATTATCATGAAGAAGATCACTTATTTATTAATGATCGTAGTTTGTTTAGGTTCAAGTTCCTGCAAGAAGTTTCTGGAAACAGATCCAAAGGATTTTATTTCTCCTGAAAACTATTACCAGACAGAAGAACACCTCAACCTCGCTTTAAATGGGGTATACGTTCCATTATATTCCAGACCCGTGTACGGAAGCGTATATATGGGCAGAATGAACATGTGTGCCGATGAAGCATTTTATGCCCGGCAGGATATCGGTCTGCGTACCAATTCGCAGGGTGCCGGAGATGCTGAACTGGAAGGAATCTGGAAAAACATGTATACCGGTATAGACCGCGCCAATGCTTTGCTTGCCAATCTTCATAAACCTGCAATGGATGAAGGCAAAAGACAGATCATACGTGGCCAGGCTCTATTTTTAAGGGCTTACTATTATTTCATGCTTGTTCAAAATTTCGGGGGTGTACCCTTGGTGCTGCTGCCTACGGCTTCACCGCAAAGCATCGAAATGCCAAGGTCATCTGTAGCAGAGGTATATGCCCAAATTGTGAAAGACATGGAAGAATCTGAAAACCTGGTACAGCCCATCCGGACTTTGGGCTTTGGAGGAAGGATCAATAAATCTGCCGTGCGTGGTATACTGGCACGCGTAAATCTCTATATGGCTGGTTACCCGCTAAATGACGTATCACGGTATGCTGAAGCAAGCAAATGGGCAAAAAAAGTAATAGATGATACCGAAGCTGCGCATGCTTTAAACCCAGATTATAAGAATATTTTTATACGGTATGCAAATGACACTTATGACGTTGCCGAAAGTATATGGGAAGCTGAATTTTCTGGTAGCACAGCAAACAGTAACAATACCTTTGGAAATATTGGTAGTCTGATTGGCCTGCCTTCCGCAAATGCCACAATAGGAGTGTCTTACGGTATGCACCAGGTTACCGCAAAACTATACCGGAAATATGAAGGCGGAGATGACCGCAGAGACTGGAACATTTCTACTTTTGGCTATAATGCCTCTACCGGTGCCAAAGTGTTTCTTAGCCAGGCACTTTTAGATAATCCTACAAATAGCAATATCTATGGAAGGTATGCAGCCAAATTCAGACGGGAATATGAAGTGGTAACACCAAAATCATCTTACAACACTCCGCAGAATTTCCCTATCCTGCGTTTTTCAGATATTCTGCTGATGTATGCAGAAGCAGAAACGCAATCCAAAGGGATGGTTACTGCTGATGCGATTGAGGCTGTTAACAAGATCAGGAGACGGGGATGGTCGTCAGGTATAAAAGCCATTACCGTTACCAGTGGCGGAACGGGATATACTACTGCTCCTGAGGTTACAATTTCAGGTGCCGGGGGTGCCTTAGCTACAGCAACTGTTACCGCGGGTAGTGTAACTTCGGTTACCCTAAGTCCGGATCCTGTGAATGGCGTTGGAGCCGCCAGGGGGAAATATACATCTGCACCCGCCCTAAGCTTCAGCGGAGGGGGTGGCAGCGGGGCTACTGCGGTTGCAACAGTATATAAGGTAGAAGATGCCAATCTTACAAATACCCAAAGCGCTTCGAAGGAGAGTTTTATGGAAGTGATCCGTGACGAAAGGATGAGGGAGTTGGCTTACGAAGCATTAAGGAAGCCCGATCTGATCCGCTGGGGAATGTACATGGCAGAAATGAAGCAAACATTAACGATGATGCAATCTGACAATGCGGTACAGCCACTGACGGCGTCCTGGTATATATTAACCTATGCGAATGTACAGGAAAGGAATCTTTTGTATCCTATCCCTTCCCGTGAAATCACATTAAATCAGGCCCTGGTACAAAATCCGGGTTGGTAATTATTGACATAAAATGACGAATATGAAGTTGATATATCAAAAACTATTCTTAGTATTATTTATACTATCGGGTTGTTCAAAATTTGATGAGGTCGCTGTGCCTGATTTTGAGGTGAGCACAACATCATCTACCTTTAAAAAAGGTGTTCCAGTGGAGTTCACCTTTACTGGAAACCCTCAGCTTATTTCCATATATACTGGTGAAACAGGTAAGGATTATGCCTACAAAGATGGGAGGGTAATGGACGTAAACAGTCTTAACCTGTCTTTTAACAGTGCGGTGACGACTGGCGGGACAGGGAACCCCCAAACCGGGATGTTTTCGCTCATGGTTTCGACCGATTTTAACGGCGACTATTCAAATATTGCCAGTGTAGAAAATGCTACCTGGACTGATGTAACCAGCAGGCTTAGCAAGAAGGAGGCGGCTACCTCGGGTACGTCTAGTGCGGCCACACCCGTCGGAGGAATGGTGCTCACCGACCTTAGGGTGCCCGGAAAGCCATTTTTTATTGCTTTTAAGTACAATATCCGCGAACAAAGTATTCATGGTATCTGGAGAACATGGGTCTTCCAGGCTTTTAGCCTTACTGCAACCGGTGCGGCCGGTATGCAGGTACTGGGCAGCATGACCACGACAGCTTTCCGTGTTGTACAGAAAAATCCAGAGATCATTTCCAGAACCGGTGCCACAACGACTGCACTGACCCTCCAGCATGCAGATCTGGCACTTGACCCTGCGGCTGCAGAGATTCCTACCCAAAACTGGCTGATCACACAAGGATTTACAAATACCAATAAGATTGATTACGGACCCGATCTTGCTATTCCTATACAGGGCGGCACCAACGGGGTAGACAAAAAGAACTATTCTTACACTTTTGCCAATGCGGGCAATTACAAGGTATATTTTGTGGCCGCCAATGAAAATACAAAAGACAGGAAAGAAGTGGTAAGATCGCTCGATCTTACCATAACGGAATAAGTTGATCTAGGCAGCTATTATAGGCATACCGTATCCTTAATTTCTTGTGGTAGAGGAGAAGGAAGCCGCTTCAGCAGTAATAGCATGCCGAAAGGAGTGCGTCTGGCCGACAGCTTTTGCCTGGTCGGGCGCCCCTTTTTAAATCACCAATGAATAATTTTACGCAAACGTTTGTGCAGAAAAACACTATACACGGAATATTTTAAATGATTATTTTGGGATAACAAGACCTAAATAATCATCAAAATCAATATACAACACAAATGAACAATAGAAGAGACTTTTTAAAACTTACCGGTATTGCCGGAGCAGGATTATTTGCCGGTTGTGGTACCAGAAATTTGGCAGCAGGCTCCGGAATAGTATCGGAACGTATAAAACATATCCAAAAGTTCAACATGTCTGGTTATGCAGCGCCTCCTTTGCAAACCGTCCGTGTCGGCTTTATAGGAGTAGGTAACCGGGGAGCCGCGGCAGTAAAACGGATGGGTAAAATTGAGGGGGTGGAGATCAAAGCAATTTGCGATCTGAGGCCTGAAAAGGCGGAAGCCGCAAAAAAAGCGATAGCAAATACACCGCACAGACCGGATCTGTATATGGGCGCTGAAA
>CAMLDJ010000252.1 GCA_946478755.1 uncultured Pedobacter sp.
GGCACGGTCAGCGCCCAGAAAAAGCTGAACTATAAGCCAAAATCAGACCTTGTAAAACTGATCAATAAAAATCTTAAAGATGGCAGCGCCCAGTATAAGGTGCTGATGAAAAATGTACCGGCAGATAGCCTTCCGGAAACTTTTCAGTACAACCGGTCTAAAAGCACGACACCAAAAAACTGGGTGAGCGGTTTTTATCCGGGAACCTTGTTCTATTTATACGAAGGCACAAAAGATAGAACACTATATGATGCAGGCCTGGCCAAATTGCCCATTATGGAGCCGATCAAACACATCGATTCACACGATATCGGTTTTATGATGTATTGCAGTTTTGGCAATGCCAACAAGATTAAGCCAAGTGCCGCTTACAAAGACATCCTGTTGACCAGTGCGCAAAGCCTATGCAAACGCTTTAACCCGACTGTCGGCTGCACCATGTCATGGAGTTCAAAACCCGGAGAATTCAGGGTCATTATTGATAACATGATGAACCTGGAACTATTGATGTGGGCCACAAAAGTTAGCGGTGATCCCAGCTATGCTAAAATTGCGGTCCAGCATGCCAATACGACCATGAAAAATCATTTCAGACCGGATTATAGTTCTTATCACCTGGTAAATTACAACCCTGAAACAGGGGGCATCAATAAAAAACAGACCGTGCAGGGCTATGCCGATAATTCCGCATGGGCCAGGGGTCAGGGCTGGGGCTTATATGGCTTTACCATGATGTACAGGGAGACCAAAGACCCTAAATATTTAGATCAGGCTAAACACATTGCCGAATTTATTTTAAACAATACGAATTTGCCGGCAGACAAAGTACCTTACTGGGACTTCAGTGCACCAGATATTCCGAACGCTTATCGTGATGCTTCAGCAGGAGCGATCTATGCTTCTGCATTAATTGAGCTGGCCGGCTATGTAGATGCTGCATCTGCAAAAAAATACCTGGGTGTTGCGGAAACAATTATCCGTACCTTATCCAGCGACAAGTTTAAAGCCGCTCCGGGAGAAAATGGTGGCTTTATTTTAAAACATAGTGTTGGTCATTTACCAAAAGGCGCAATGATTGATGTGCCCCTGACCTATGCGGATTACTATTTTGTGGAGGCGATGCTACGCTATAAAAACCTGGGCAAAAAATGAAACATCTTCTTTTAAATGTAAGTTCAGCATTGCTGCTGTTTTCCCCCTGCCTGATGGTTCAAAAGACAAGGGCACAGGAATTGAACAAACGCCAGATCCATGCTGATTTAAAATCAGTTGCGGGGAATAAAAGTATGGTGTATAATGAGTGCATCGGCGCTGGCAGAGCAAATGAAGGTTTACGGGCCGACTGGCAGCAGCAGCTTGCCATGATCCAGAGGGATGTACATTTTAAGTACATCCGCTTTCATGGCCTGCTGCACGACGACATGCGGATCTATAGTTTAGACAAGGCAGGTAAGCCAGTTTATAATTTTCAATATGTAGACCGGCTGTACGATTTTCTGTTGAGCATAAACATCCGGCCTTTTGTAGAATTTGGATTTATGCCGCCTGATATGGCATCGGGCACCAAAACTATTTTCTGGTGGAAAGCCAATGTAACCAAGCCTAAATCGTATGGACAGTGGGATACGCTGATCACCAAACTGGTTAAACACTGGAAGCAACGATATGGCGAAGAGGAAGTAAAGAAATGGTACTTTGAAGTGTGGAACGAGCCAGACCTGAGGGGATTCTTTGATGGTACACAGGCAGATTATTTCGAGCTGTATGCGCATACGGTTAAAGCAGTAAAAAGTGTGTCGCCAAATTACCGTGTGGGTGGTCCGGCTACTTCGGCTGTCAAGTGGATCGGCGATTTTCTGTCGCATTGCGAAAAGAACAAACTGCCGGTAGATTTTGTGAGTACGCATGATTACGGTACTACTTCTGTACTGGATGAAATGGGCACCAAAAAACAGCAGCTGAAAAGTATCCGCGATACCATTGCCATTGATGTTAAAAGGGTACGCAGCACCATTGATGCTTCAGTATATAAAAATGCAGAACTGCATTTTACAGAATGGAATACCTCTCCTTCGTCGAGAGATCCTATTCATGATTCCTACCAGAATGCTGCCTTTATCTTACATGTGCTCAAAAAGGCCTCTGCCAATGCCAACTCGATGTCGTATTGGACCTTCACCGATATTTTTGAAGAAGCAGGGCCGGGACCAACGCCTTTCCATGGCGGTTTTGGACTGATCAATCTTCAGGACATCAAAAAGCCGGGTTATTATGCCTATAAATTTATGGATGAACTCGGAAAAACTGAGCTCAAAAATGAAGATGAAAGCTCGTATGTATGCAAATCTGAAGATGGCGTTCAGGCCTTAATCTGGGACTATACCCATCCTTCAAAAAATTATACTTTTAACCAAACCTATTTTAATCAGGTGCAGGTTCCGGCCGGAAAAAGGGAAGTGCAATTTAGCGTTTCGAATCTGGCAAAGGGACAATACCTGGTTGAGGAGTACAGAATAGGCTATGAGCAAAATGATCCTTATACCGCTTATCTGAAAATGGGTAAACCTGAGCAATTGAGCAGGGCAGAGGTAGAGCAATTGAAACACCTGTCTGCGGGGGTGCCGGTAAGTAAAACAACAATCCGGGTCAATAATGGGAAATATGAAAGCCGTATACAGCTCCATGACAATGAAATCGTGTTTTTAAAGCTAATCAGACACCTTTAGCATGTAGTTATGAACGATTAGACCTGCGTATATTACCTATTTAAGGAGTAATATTGGGTAACAAATCAACCAAATATCAAACCAAATTAAAAAAACGTATATGAACAAAACTATACTTCCGCAGCGTAGGCATTTTTCTGGCCTGCTTCTTTGCAGCTGTCTTTTTTAAGAACACTGTCAATTTTTAACCTCATTTATTGAAACATATTTATGTGTAATTACTCCTTGAAAAGAAAAATAGTAAGGTTGCTTTTTTTACTGATCCTGGTGTGGGCACCGGGACTGGTGTTCTCACAGACGGTTCCCAGTAGTTCTGCCTTAATTAAGAAGGATAGTACATCCGCACCGGACAGGATTAACCTGCTCAATAAAAGTCAGCAGAAAAGTAACCTGCTGCAGTCGACTGCCACCGTATATAACGATCAGTTGATCACCACGCCTGCGCCCTCATTTTTACAGGCTCTGCCTGGTCGTTTATCCGGACTGTATGCCAGACAAAGGAGCGGGGTTCAGGATAGCGATGATCCGACTTCGGTTGTGGATTTTAGGATCAGAGGCCAGGTTCCATTGATTTTGGTGGATGGTGTGCCCAGAGATTTTAGCTCCATTGAACCAGAATCAATTGAATCCATAACTGTACTTAAAGATGCCTTGTCAACGGTCATGTTCGGTCAGCGCTCTTCCGGGAACATCATCCAGGTTACGACCAAAAGACCAGTTGCTACTCCGTTTAAGTTGTCGTTTACAGCACAGCATGGTTTGCAGGAGCTGCTCAACAGATCTAAACCTGTTTCAGCGGCAGATTATGCCATATTATATAATGAGGCACGCAATAATGACGGCCTGGCACCAGCTTATTCGGCAACGGATATCTTGGCTTATAGAAATGGTACAGATCCGCTGTTTCACCCTGATAACGATTACCGCAAGCTTTTTCTGAATAAGAACGCAACTTTGGATCGTTATAATATCAATATGCAAAGCGGCAATGAGATCGCTAAGTTCTATGTGGCGTTGGACTACCAGAACGAAGGCGGTTTTTTGAATACTGCAGATTTAAATTCGTACAGTACCAATACTGGCGTAGACCGGTATATCATCAGGTCTAATGTAAGTGTCAACCTTAACAAAACGTTAAGCGTTGGCTTAAATATTTTTGGAAGGATCCAGAATGCAAATCAGCCAGGAGGTGCTTCATCCAATCAGCCAAAAGACGCTACCTCAGCCATTTTTAATGCAATAGCCAATACCCCGAATAATGCCTACAGCATTTTTAATCCGGATGGATCTTTAGGCGGGAACAGTACTTTTTCCAACAATATCTATGGCATGATAAACAATGCAGGCTATTCTAAGGAGACTACACGGGATCTGGCCGCAGATATTGAGATTACCCAGCAACTGGGTGACATTTTACCTGGATTATGGATTAAAGGAAATGTTTCTTATAACAACACTGTCGGCCAGTTCGTAGACCGGACAAAGGGATTTGCGGTATACAACCTGAATATCGGAACCGGGTCACCGGTTTATGCGCAATTGGGAACAAATGGCAATCAGCCAAATGAATTGTCTCTTTCTGCACGCAGAACCTATACCTATAGTAAATTGAGCATGGGCTATGACAGATCTTTTGGTGATCACCACCTAAATCTTTTGGCCCTTGCTGATAACCAGGCCACAATAGTGAGCTTAGATCTTCCAGCTTCTTATACAAATATTGCGGGAAGCGCCACTTATAACTTCAAGGAGAAATATTTTGCTGAAGCTGCATTGAGCTATGGGGGACATAACAGGTTCAAGCCAGGAAACAGATTTGGTTTATTTTATGCTGCCGGTTTAGGCTGGAATTTAGCTAAAGAAGACTTTTTAAAAGATGTGGAATGGATTAATACCCTTAAGCCCCGTGTAAACTACGGTAGAACAGGTAATGCAAATGTTGGTTATTATATCTATGATCAGTATTATACCTATGCCGGAACGGCTGCTGCCTATTATTTTGGTGCAACGCCGGGTGTAGCAAGATCTTATGAAGAAGCGGCATTGGCCAATCCAAACGCCACCTGGGAAAAGGCAGATAAATTAAATATTGGATTAGACCTGGGCCTGTTTAACAATCGCTTAACCATCACCTCCGAGTATTTTAATGACACTTATTTTGATCTGATGCAGACCAGGGGGACCTCAATCCAGCTGATTGGTCAGCAATACCCTGCCGAAAATGTAGGGAAAAATCGTTACTCCGGTTTTGAGAACAACATTTCCTGGAATGGAAAAAAAGGAGCTCTCGGTTATTTTGTAAATGGAAACCTCTCCGTGTTGCAAACAAAAGTACTTTATCAGGATGAGATTTTCCGTCAATACAGCTACCAGGCACGTACCGGTCAGCCTGTAGGCAGTAATTTTGGATATATTGCGGACGGCTTTTTTCAATCCCAGGAAGAAATAGACTTAAGTCCGCGGGTAGAAGGCTACACCCCAAAACCGGGCGACCTTAAATACCGGGACTTGAATGATGATGGATTGATCAATCAGTTCGAAGAAACTTCAATTCTCACCAAAAAACCTTTAATGTATTACGGTCTGACCACTGGCTTTAGCTTTAAAGGCTTCGATCTGAGCCTTTCCCTTCAGGGCGTGGCCAATAGAGAGGTAGTAGTATCGGGTGCACAGGAATTTGCATTTCAGGATAGTGGAAATGGCCAGGCTTTCGAACAACATTTAAATCGCTGGACACCGGCTAATGCGGCTAATGCAACCTATCCGAGATTATCTATAGGTACCAATACAAATAATGAGGCGACTTCCACTTTCTGGGTGCGTTCTGCTGACTACCTGAGACTTCAAAATGTTGACCTGGGTTACACCATCTCCAACAGATTTACAAGTAAGATAAAGTTACAGGGCATCCGGATTTTTGCCAATGCATTTAATGTGTATTCATTTGATAGCCTTGATCATATTGATCCGGAAAGCAATAACTCTGTTTTTCCACTGCGAAGAACGTTTAATATAGGTGTGAATGTTAAATTATAAAAACTCCAGGAACATGATAAACTATAAATATTCATTGTTTAGCCTCATTTCAATGGCACTTGCCTTTTCAGCTTGCCAGAAACTGGAAGACAGGCCCTTAGAGAAAATCACGGAAGAATACCTATGGGATTCTAAAGATTCTCTGGGTACAAATGCGAGTTATTTTCTAAACAATATATACGGAGATCTGCCCAATGGCTATAACCGGATTGGTACAACTACTGGTCAGTACGACCTGCTGGATGCCGCAACAGATGACGCGGTACCCTCAGCTGACAACACGGCAATTGCAAGGTTTACCAATGGTGGTTACTCGCCCATCAATAATGGGGATGACTCCTGGTCAGCCAACTATAGCAGTATCAGGAAGTGCAATCTGTTTGTCGCAAATTTTCCAAAGGTAAATTTGAAAAAGTCAGATCCCGCTATATTTATACAGGGACAGTACTGGAAAGCGGAGAACCGTTTTTTAAGGGCTATGTTTTACTATGAGCTGGTCAAACGCTACGGCGGGGTGCCTTTACTGGGCGACCGCGTGTTAACAATTGATGATGACCTAAGGCTTCCCCGTAATTCTTTTGATGAATGTGTAAACTATATTGTAAGTGAATGTGATGCAATAGCCGATGATTTAAGACCTGACCCTATTCCTTCAGGAGATTATGGCAGGATCACAAAATCAATTGCTTTAACTTTAAAAGCTAAGGCATTGGTACTGGCTGCCAGCCCGCTGAATAATCCTGCCAATGACCTGGGCAGATGGAGGAAGGCAAAAAATGCATTGGCCGATGTCATCCGAACAGGCGTATATAGTCTGGAACCCTCTTTTGCCAATGTATTCCTGGTACGAAAAAATAATGAAGTGATCCTTGCTTATCAAAGGGCCTTAACATTTGATGTAGAAACCAATAATGCGCCGGTAGGCTATGTAAATGGAAGTACGACCAGCCGCGGGCGCACCAGTCCAACACAGGACCTCGTAGATGCTTTCCCTACCAGAAAGGGACTGCCCATCACTGAAGACCTGAAATCCGCTTCCAATCCAACAGGTTATGATGCAAACAATCCTTACGCCAACAGGGATCTGCGCCTTGACCTCACCGTTTTTCATAATGGCTCAGGCTGGTTAGGTCGCCCGGTAGAAACCTTCAACGGAGGGCGTGACCGTCCGGGCGGGTCTGCAGTGCAAACCAAGACCGGCTACTACATGCGTAAATTTATGGCCGATTTTTCTACTGCAACAGCGTATGCGAATCAGACTCACAATTTTCCCATATTCAGGTATGCAGATGTATTGCTGCTCTTTGCAGAAGCAAAGAATGAAGTTGATGGGCCGGGAACAGGAGCCGATTCAGTCTACCTGTATTTAAGACAGATCAGGGCCAGGGCAGGTATTACCGAAGGTACTGCACCCAATACCTATGGCCTTGCCGACGGGTTGAGCACAGCTCAGATGAGGGATGTTATCCGTAACGACCGCAGGGTGGAACTGGCATTTGAAGAACAACGGTTCTGGGATTTAAGACGCTGGAAAATTGCTGAAAATGTTTACAACAAACCTTTACACGGCATTCGCATTACCGGTACTGGCAGTCAGCTAAATTATCAGGTGGAGGAATTGAATATCCCATTCCAGTTTTTTGCGCCAAAGATGTACAGATATGCCATCCCGTATAGTGAGATTGCTAAAAACCCAAACCTAACACAAAACGAAGGATATCAATAATAAGCGCCAGCGAGCTTGTTAAAACTTAAATGATATAAGATTATGAAGAAATTAATACGAATGATCATCCTGCTTAACTGCTGTTTGCTGCCCTTCGTGGCTATTGCGCAAACAACAATTCGTGGTACGGTTAAAGACAATGCAGGTGGCCTGCCCGGGGTGAGTATACAGGAAAAAGATGGAAAGGGTAATGGCACCAGTACCAATGAGCATGGCGAGTTTCGCCTTACGCTGAAAGGAAAGTCAAATGTTTTACTGGTTACCGCCATTGGTTACCTGAAGCAGGAAATCAATGTGAGCGGTAAAACTACGGTCAGCATCACACTGAAAGAAGATACAAAAGGGCTGGATGAGGTTGTGGTGATCGGTTTTGGAACGACCAAGAAGATCACCAATACAGGCGCCATCAGCACCATCTCGGCAGCGGATATCCGTACCACCCCGACCCCGAATATTCAGAATACCCTTGCCGGCCGGGCCCCGGGTTTTGTTTCGCAGCAACGCTCCGGACAACCGGGAAAAAGCGGCGCCGAGTTTTAT
>CAMLDJ010000253.1 GCA_946478755.1 uncultured Pedobacter sp.
CCGGCGTCGGAGAGGGCAGGGTAAATCTGAAATCAAATGGGCTTTCCATAAAATTGCGATATGAACTGGGTAAAAAAACGAACTAGTCTCCTTTTAGGGAGCATGATGGTACTGTTGCAGTTAAATGCGGCTGCACAGAGTTATGTGGGTAGAAATATTAAAACAGCTATATTTTCTTCTACCCCTGTGGAAGACATTAGGGCCGTAAGCAAATCCGGAACTGCAGCTATAGTCGGCAGGACAGGAGAGGTTGTCGTTCAGGTGCCCATCAGGAGCCTGGAATTTGACCGGAAGCTGATGCAGGAGCACTTTAATGAAAATTACATGGAAAGTGATAAATATCCTCAGGCAAAGTTTAAAGGTACATTAGATCAGCAGATCGACTTTAGCAAAGACGGAAGTTATAATGTTTCGGTGACGGGCATACTTTCTGTCCATGGTGTGGACAAGACACGGACTATCCCCGGGAAATTGAGCATAAAGGATGGGCTAGTAGAAATATTCACTGAATTCAAGGTGGCCTGTGCCGATCACAAGATAAAAATACCAACCCTTATTGTCACTAAGGTTGCAGAGGTGATCAATATAAAAGTTGATGGTAAACTTAATCCTCTAAAATAAGCGTAATTATGAAAAAAATCATTTTATTGTTGATGGGCCTTTCTATTTTCTCGATGCAGACCCATGCTCAGGATGCAGATTCTTTATTGAAGACATTGGATAGTGGCAAGGTAAGTGAGAAAGCAGATGCGGTATTTAAATCCACAAGGGTGGTGTTATCCCATTCCAGCGAGACGCAGAAAAAGCATGATCTGGATTTGCGGATCCGACATCATTTTGGAGATATTGGCGGCGAGTTTGGCAATGCACACACTTTGTTTGGTCTGGATGTTGCCTCCGATCTTTTTATTGGACTTGATTATGGCGTTACGGATGATTTCACGGTGGGAATTGGAAGGAGCAAGCACGACGAACTCTATAACTTTTCAGGGAAATATAAATTGTTGAAGCAACAACGTGGTGGAGGGATGCCTGTTAATCTAACCATGTTTGCGCAAATGGGCTGGATCGCAAGGGAGCCATTTTCTGAATCTGAATTTACTTCCTATTCGAACAGGTTCTCTTATTTTCTGCAGCCGATTATTTCCAGAAAGATCTCTTCAAGGCTGTCTCTCGAAGTGATGCCGGGATTGCTGATGCGGAAAAATACGTCAGAAAACAGGGATCCAGAGAACCTTTTCTCTCTTGGTTTCGCAGGCAGGATGAAACTGACCAAAAGATTGTCCTTTGTCGCAGATTATACCGTGGTTAACGGGCTGTCTCGTCCTAAGGATCTTGCGCAGGCTTATTACAATCCCCTGGGCGTTGGCCTTGAAATAGAAACAGGCGGGCATATCTTTTCTCTGAATTTTATGAATTCAGAATATATCGTAGAAAACAATTTTATTCCCGGGACTAAGAAATCCTGGCAGGATGGAGGTGTCCGGTTTGGTTTTACCATTTCCAGGAACTTTACATTGTTTAAATCAAAAAATAAAGACCCCGATAAAACATCTAAAATTTACTAAAACTAAAACTTAAAATTATGGAACGTGAAGAATTTATCAAGTCCCTCGGACTTGGGCTGGCATTGATATGCACTGGATCTTGCATGTCTGGATGCGGAGGGAAAGGGGACACAGGCAGTCCGGAACCAGGCCCTAACCCTCCAGGAGGAGGCGGTGGAGGCAGTACGGCAACGGTCGACCTTGCTACCCAGCTAATGGCAATTGGTGATCAGGCGACAGCAAACGGCGTACTTTTCTTTCGGGTAGCCGCAGGGAATGCACCGGCATCCTTTGTGGCCACAGAAGCATCTTGCCCACATCAGGGAGGTAACCTGGTATGGAAGCAGGCCAACAACAGGATACAGTGTCAGCTGCACTTTTCTGAATACAGCAGTAATGGTGCTGTGCTCCAGGGACCACAAAACACAACCGGAGAAACCAGAACACTGAAGGTCTACACTACGGCAGTGAGCGGAACCAAGTTAACCGCAACAATTGCTTAGTAATAAATTGAAATCAGCACCGTATACCATGAAACTGCCGGTATACGGTGCGTTATCTGTGCTATTTTTGTGGTAAGCCGCGGTATTTTTGCATGGCTTTAATGTTTGGATCATGTCCACGGAAATCACGGAACATTTTTCCATAATCTTCTGTATTGCCACGGGATAAGATCATATCCCTGAAGCGCTGGCCATTGGCTCTTGTGAGCCCCCCATTTTCCTCGAACCAGGAGAACGCATCATGGTCTAACATCTCGGTCCACAGATAGGCATAATACCCTGCGGCATATCCATTACCCCAGATGTGTTTGAAATAACTTGACCGGTAACGGGGTGGGACATAAGACAAGTTCAAGCCTGTTTTTTTTAAGGCAGCGGTCTCAAATTGGTTGGCATCCTGTACCGGATCAGCTGCAGAAAGCTTATGCCATTGCATATCCAGGGCTGCTGCTGCAAGTACTTCTGTTAAAGAATATCCCTGATTAAAATCAGCTGATCGTTTAATCTTATCGACCAGCATTTGCGGCATTGGCTGGCCGGTACTATAATGAATCGCATAGTTTTTAAAGACAAGCGTATCAACAGCCCAGTGTTCATTAAACTGCGAGGGGAATTCAACGAAGTCACGCGCTACATTGGTTCCGGAAAGGCTTGGGTATTGCTGACTGGCAAAAAAGCCATGCAGGGCATGTCCGAACTCGTGGAACATGGTAGTCACATCATCAAAGCTAATTAAAGCAGGCGCCCCGCCGGCCGGTTTCGTAAAATTGCAGACATTAAAGATGACAGGCTTCGTGCCCAATAATTTAGATTGGCCAACCACATTGTCCATCCAGGCGCCGCCGGATTTGTTGTCGCGTTTAAAATAATCCGCATAAAACAATCCGATAGAGGTATTGTCTTTATCGAACAATTCGAATACCTTCACATCGGGGTGGTAAACAGGCAGGTCTTTACGTTCCTTAAAGGTAATGCCATACAGTTGTGTGGCTGCATAGAACACTCCGTTTTTAAGCACGTTATTGAGCTCAAAGTATGGCTTGATCTCATTTTCATTCAAGTCATATTTAGCTTTACGTACTTGCTCTGCATAATAATTCCAATCGTAAGGCTGAAGTTTAAAGCCGCCTTTTTGCTGGTCTATCAATGTCTGGATCTCTGCAGCCTCTGCATTGGCCCTTGCAGTGGCAGAAGGCACCAGTCTGGCAAAGAAGCTTTCCACTGCAGCCGGGCTTTTCGCCATCTGGTCCTGCAGTTTCCAGGTTGCATAATTAGGGAAACCCATTAGTTTTGCTTTCTGCGCACGTATTTTTGCAATCTGAACGATGGTCTTACGGGTATCATTGGTGTCGCTTTTTTCCGCGCGATTCCAGGAGGCTTCATACAACTTTTTACGCGTATCTCGGTCTGTCAATTGCTGCAGTAGGGGTTGCTGAGTAGTATTTTGAAGGGGGATGAGCCATTTCCCATCCTGTTTATTTGCTTTGGCTGCCTGGGCTGCACCGTTCAGCTCATCCTGGGAAAGCCCGGCAAGTTCCGCAATCTGATCTATGACCAAAGCGCCGGATTTGGCTGCAGCCAGAAGCTGGTTGGAAAATCTCGCAGTTAATGAGGCTTCCTGCTCATTCAGTTTTTTAAGGTCGGTTTTCGCCGCTTCAGTCAATTTCGCTCCTGCCAGTACAAACTCCTGATAGTAATATTCAATCAGTCTTTTGGACTCAGCATCCAGCTGAAGTTGCGTCCTTGTATTATATATAGATTCAATTCGTTTAAATAATCTGGCATTGAGATAAATTGCATCCTGATGGGCAGCCTGTTTCGGGGCAAGTTCTTCCTCTATTTTCTGCAGCTGATCGTTGGTGTTGGCGCCCGTCAGCAAATCGAACACGTGATTTACACGGGCCAGCATTCGGCCACTTCTTTCCATCTCTACCAGGGTGTTCTCAAATGTAGGTGCTTCCCTGTTATCTGCAATTCTGCTGATCTCATTTAACTGGATTTTCATGCCTTCCTCAATTGCAGGCTTAAAATCTTCATCTTTGATCTGGCTGAAGTCGGGCGCCTGATAAGGCAATGTACTTTCTTTGAGAAAAGGATTCGAGGGAGAAATACTTGTCGTGTGGTCCGATGCTGATTTTTTGCTGTTGTTGTCACAGGAAGCAAAAATTGCGAGCATGGCGACCAGGGGTAACTTTAAAGATCTTTTCATTAAGGAATAAGTTTTGTTAAGCCTAATGTACAAAATTCTGTACCGATTAGCGGCTTTAGCGATATTCCTGTTTGAAAGACTATTGAAACTCCTTTATGTCTACGATCCTGTCGCTATCGGTGAATTTTAAAAAGGTGATGCCCTTTTTATTTTTTTCCCAGCTAAAGTTATCCCTGATCCAATCTGATCTCATGGCGGCAGACTGAGGGGCCGGTCTGGGTAGTTTTTCATTAAAGGCTTGATCACTTGGATAGTGAACCTGGTAAAGCGAGGCGGGTGTAAGGAAGACCAGGGTGGCTTTATCGGGTGAGTTTAAAATGAATTCGCCTTGAATGCGTTCCCCTGCATTTTGTCTTTTTATCAGGTATACCCGGGCGTTTACATTGGTAATAAAGAAGTCATTGTTGATCAGGTATCCTGCACGTCCCAGCTGATTCAAACCGTTGGTATACTTGGTGTCCTGGGTACCAGCCGAAGGTCTGTATAAACTAACCACATCCAGTTTGCCATCTTTTAATGCGATTAAATAGAATGGGGCTGCCAGGCCAGAATTGTCAGCGATCTGAACCAGCAAGGAAGTCTTTTGCGTGTTGATGAACTGGACAAATGCGAACCTGTCCGTTACGGAAGCCGGATCGGCTTTGTTGACCAGGATGCGTACAAGCGTGTCCCTGAACTTTACATTGTATTCTTCTTTGGTTTCGCTGGTGTTCAGATCTTTTTTTATAAGGATCTTAAACGTGCTGTCGGAGCCGTCCGGAGACTCGTTAAATTTTTCATCAGCAGTTAATATCCGGGGAGTATAGATCATTGCAGTTTCCTGCATTTGTTGACAGCCGAACAGAAGAACTGACAACATGAGGGCGCATAATAAATTTTTCATATCATGTAATAGGGTCGATAGTAATTGGCAAAATTAAACTTTGTCGGGAAATATGCAATAGTCTTGCTGGTTGAGTAAGGTGTTTGTTACTATATAACAATTGTTTTACAGTCGTTACCATACGCCCCTCCTATGTTCTATAACCCATCTGTACATACCCGCGATGTTCAGTTTTCCCATGGTATCGAAGCCGCCCCATTTTTTTACTTTGTCAGAAAACTTAACATTGCGATATAACTGATCCCAACTTTGTCCCTGGCGTACCAATGCTAACACTTGATCATGCAAATCGATCATGTATTCCCGCAGGTCTTTTATATTTTGAAGCGTAGCTGGTGTATAATGCCCAACATCTATAAAATCAACATCCTGTTTTAAAGCCCAATCCAAAGTTTTAATCCAGCCGTCATAATAGAAATCTAGAAAATCATTATAAGGCATGGTCTCAGATTGACCGATATCTGTTAATTGCATTGCTTTATAACCAGGAAATGTGATCACTGACATACTGTTCGAGTGACTGGGTGCAATGTGATTCATTACTATCCGCTCGCCTCCTAATACGATTACCAATTTGTCTTCAAAAATGATATCTGGAGTAGCAACCGGTAACTTTTCTCCAGCAATAGCTTCTAAGCCGTTCTTTTGGATAATGACTTTGGCACCTGCCTGTTGAAAGACCTGAGAACCGCCCGCATGATCGTAATGTCCATGAGTTAACAGGACATATTTTACATCAACTTTAAATCGCTTTTTAATTTCCTCATTGAGCCAGATTGCTGCCTGCGTTAGCGCCGGATCTATTACAATGGCGCCTGCCTTCGTGATCAGTACCAGGCCGCTATGTAATCCCGGTAAAGTACCGTTTGTATGACGGTATAAATTACCTTTTACCTGTACCAGATTTTTTTCTAAGGTGGTGTCAGGCTTCCCATAAATATCAGGCAACATTATACGGTCCTTGTAACGGGTGGTATCTACGTATTCAGCACCAACCAGGGTATCAATTTTTTCGAGAACTAACGTGTCAGTTTTCTTGAGCGCCAGAGCCTCCATTTTTTTTGTAATCAGGGCGTCTATTTTCTTGGAAAGCAAAGCGTCCATATTCTTCTCGGTCAGGCTATCAATATTCTTGGTAGCTGAGGTGTCAATTTTCTTGGTGGCTGCGGTATCGATTTTCCTGGTAGCTGCAGTATCGACTTTTATGGTGACCACGGTATCGGTTTCTTGGGCAGATAGATTTTGGCTTGACAACAATAGGAGCGAAAGGCAGATGCCCTGGGCAATACTTCGTTTTGCGTCCATAATTTTAGAGATATTTTAGATGTCTAAAACAAACGATAAACTTAAAAGTTTCTATTACCGAATAGGTCTTTTAGATGGTCAAAATTTGAAACGTCCATTGATTATAGCGATGCTTGTTGACCTTTTCAAGCCTGACCTGGCTTTTATTCAAAATGGAGCTGCTTTTCCAGATGAACTTATATCAGATAACTGTAACATAGATAAAAATAAACCAGGCGTGGGAATTACCACGGCAGAATTGAAAGCACGTAGAGATAGTATACTTATACTCCCTGCTACCCTATAATTGATTATAGATATGAAGAAGGCTTAAAGAAGTTTGGAATGTCTTTCGTGTTTACGATGGAGTTTGCTTAAGAATATCAATAAGAGCGCACTGCGGACCATTCGTTCTATCATTCCGGTTGTGGTGTTATCAAAGCCAGTACTTGGAAATTCGGTACTCCGCAAAGCTCTGCTCACAAAAAACACACGCCATTGCTGCGCGCTGTCATGGTTTTTATATTGAGCATCGGTTGCTACGTGAATGCTACCTTTACCTTCATCCAGGATTTGCTAATGCTTCATCCTGGATAAAGCTAATCGCATTCCTAGTTCAGCTCACCTGCGAGGTCGCTTCAGGCTGCGCAACTGTTATGATATTTGGAACAAATATTCATTCCAATTGCTTGTGTCAAGACATAGCCGTCTGACGTACTTCCTCAGCCGACACCTTAGCTCCGTTCGCAGCGGTGAGCGTGTCACTTTTCAGGTACAGAATATAAAAACTATATTAGCTCATAATGAAAACACAAATTACGTTAATCTTAATCTTTTTATCTCTATGCTCGTTTGGACAGTCAAACCTAAGCGACATTACCAAACGCGCCTCGGTAATACGCACACCATATTCTACTATCCAATATGGTAACAAGGCTTATCTATTGAGCAGTAAAATACTTTTGCTAGAGGAGATTAAGCTTGTTTTAAAAGAGTTGGAGAAAACTAAGCAAACAATCGTCAATCCAAGAGGGGGAACTGCATTTGGTGATCTTGATAGTCCTCATTTTTCTTCAAACACATTAGGATTAGAAGATGTCAAACAAATAAAATTGATAGGGATTGTTAAAGGCAGTAATTATTCTCTCTTACATCTTCAAGTGACTTATAATTACAGTGATGTTCCAAATGGTATCCTAATAGCTTTAGATAAAGCCAGTCAAATAACTGGCTGGATGTTTTCTGATGGCTGTGCAAATGGAGGAAATCCAAATGGGAACATCTTAAGGGATGTTACTCTTAAAAAAAGTGCCTTAATCGAGATAGAGGAGAGCTCATGGGGGCGCAACACAGAAAGTTATTCCATGAAATCCACCTATAGCCTTGTACATGTTGGGCTATTGAGTAATAAGACTGGCGGAGGCCCTAAATTCAAACTTCTTAAACGCAAATTCACTTAGCAAATCAGTTCAATACATTTATTTACAGTTTGTCCTTTGATTTATCTCTAAGATGTTTGAAAAAAGAAAAGGACGCTCCATCCAGAGGCGTCCTTTTTCTAACCAAATATAAACCTGT
>CAMLDJ010000254.1 GCA_946478755.1 uncultured Pedobacter sp.
CTTTCTTAAGGATGCATCTGCAGCCATTTACGGTGCTTCCGGAGCTAAGGGAGTCGTATTGATTACTACAAAGAAAGGTAAGAAGGGCAAGCCTCAAATTAGCTATACCGGCTTCAGAGGAGTGTCCGATAACGCGTCTAATGTGGATATGTTATCTGCCTATGACCATGCGGTCCTTTTAAATGATGGATTTAAGATCGCCAATGCAAGCGCTTCAAGTTTTTTCTCCGATGCTGACCTCGAAACCTTAAAAAATAGCAATATAAAGGGTTGGTTTGATGAACTGTGGCAAACTTCAGCGGTAAACCGCCACAATATGAATATTTCGGGCGGCTCTGATGCCATCACTTTTTTTGCAGGCGGAAACTACTACGACGAATCGGGTAACTATGGCGGTATCAAATACAGTAAATATGCGTTCCGTTCAGGGATGACGGCAAAGATTATAGATGGTCTGACAGCACAAGTTACCTTGAATGCTGATTTCTCTAAAAAAACAAGTGATACTTATAAAAATGGAGGTGAAAATGACCAGGCCTTCTTTCAGCAGCTGATCACTACGCCTAAATGGGTTCCTATGCAAATTGACGGTAAGCCGGTAAACTATAACAATAAAACAAACCCTTATGGAGTTATGCAGGCAGGGAATAATATCTGGGATAAATCGCAAGGTCTGGCACTAAATGCTTCAGTTGATTATAAACCTAAATTCCTTCCGGGCCTAACCGCCAGAGTACAGTTCGGTAAGAACAGCAGAAGTGGCAACAACAACCAATACGTACCTGCATATAATGTCTATAATTTTCAAATGACTGGTAACAATAATTTGTTGTATACCAATGTGCCGGCCACTTTAGATCCTGTGATTGCGGCTATTAGTCCTGCCAATGCACAATTGTTGACCGGAACCAGTCTCGGATCCAGCTATCAGGCCATCGCTTCATTGAGCTACGACAAAACAATAGGTAAGCACAACTTCAATGTAATGGCAGCTTTTGATCAGTCCGAAGGCCTTAACGAAAGATTGCAGGTTTACTGGAGAAATCAGGTTTTAGAAAACATAGAAGAGTATTGGGGCTTTGACCGGTCGTCATTTACACTTCAGGAAAAAAGTATTTTTGAAACCGTTCAGCGATCTTACATCAGTAGGTTAAACTATGATTACGACAAGAAATATTTCATCGAGGGTATTGCACGTATGGATGCCTCATCAAATTTTGCTCCTGGAAATCGCTGGGGACTTTTCCCTAGTTTAGGTATTGGATGGGCAATCAGTGAAGAAGATTTTTTTAAGGAGAATGTTAAGTTTGTTAACCGTTTGAAAGTTAGAGCTAACTATGGATTGGTAGGAGAAAGCAGGGTTAATGCAAGATTATGGCAATATAGATATATTGTGGATCCGAATGGATATCTGTATAATGAAAATCTCACAGGTGGAGCAAATCCATCTGAAATGCCAAATCCAGATATTAGCTGGGAGAAATCGCGGACATTGAACCTTGGCTTGGATGTCTCAATGTTCAATGATAAAATCGATTTTACCTATGAGTTTTATCATAGATATTCTTACGATGCATATGACAAGGGGAATAATGAAAATTTCCCAATGTACGCAGGATTTGAAGCGCCTACTTTAAATTATCAGCAAAGAACCAGCTGGGGCTCTGAGTTTAGTATAGGCTATCGTACCAAAATTGGTTCAGACTGGCGCATGAATGCCAGCGTGATGTTTGGCTTTGCAAACAACCGAATTGATCAGATGTTTTATAATGAATTCCAGCTTTGGGACATAACCTATCCGGATCTGAAATATCAGTTTGGAACAGACCCGAAAAAATACAACAGCTCTAATTACGGCTTACTTTCTAAGGGGATGTTTAGGACACAGGCCGAGGTGGATGCTTTCTTAAATGAGAACCCAACGTATACCATTAACAATAAAGTGCCGCAGGTAGGTTGGTTATATTATGAAGATACCAATGGGGATGGAAAGATCACGGAGAAGGATCAGGTACCCATGTTTAACAGCACCAATTCTTTCGGAACAGGTTTCAATATTGGTATTACCTATAAAACATTAAGCCTGAACACCAACTTTGTAGCCAGGTTTGGAGGTAAGGAGTTTTACGACAGTAAATCAAGAGAGCCCGCAACTAAAACTTTAAATGTTCCTGAGTACTGGAAAGACCATTGGACACCAGAAAACCCAAATGCTAAATTCCCAAGATACGATGATGCTTCTATAGATGCAGGTTGGAATTCCGATTTTTGGGCAGTAAGTGGTACCATGATCAGGATCAACAGTATGACGCTGACCTACAAAATGCCTAAAACCTTCCTGAATAAAATTGGCTTAGCTGATTCCAGGCTGGTGTTGACAGGTAATAACCTTTGGACAATCATTAATCCGTTGAAATATAA
This sequence comes from uncultured Pedobacter sp., assembly GCA_946478755.1. Next base: position 2,422 of record CAMLDJ010000254.1, read on the forward strand.
GGATCCATATTCTTCAACAATATATGACTACCCAACATTAAGAACAATTTCTTTAGGTCTGAATGTAAGTTTATAATGGTAACAAATTTTAAAACCGGAAAAATGAAATATCAATATAAAAAAGCATTAACAATAGCTGCAACTATTTCGTTAATCGCTGTATTTACAGGTTGTAAAAAAGATTTCTTTGACCTGAAAGACAGGAATGCACTCGACTCTCAGATATGGGACAATGAAGGTGCCATACAATTTCTCTTAAACGATACGTATGATGTGGTTATGCCAGAATTCCCTTACGAGTATGGAGCTAATAACGTCATCTACGCAAGTGATGAAGACCGTTATAGCGCATCGGATGCCCTCATGAGAAAAGCGATCGGGGTCAATGGTTTATTGGCTTCTAATGATGTTAAGTTTATTGCTACCAAATACCAGGGCACAAAAGGAGATAACAGATACTTCGACATTGCGCGTTGTAATACCGCCCTAAGTGAAATTCCTGGCGGAAATTTGAGCCAACTGGTCAAAAACAAACTGAGAGGGCAGTTTTATGCGCTTAGGGCCTTGTCTTACTTTGAATTGGTCCGTCTTTATGGTGGTGTACCGTTGGTATTAACGCCACAGAATCCTGACAATGTTAAATTAGAGGGAAGGGCAAAAGCTGCAGCCTGTTTTGAGTCAATTGTAAATGACCTTGATTCCGCTATGACATTGTTAAATGGGGTAACCTGGAACGACGCTACAGAAAGAGGTAAGTTTACCCGACAGGCTGCTGCTGCTCTGAAAGGTCGAGCGCTACTGTATTGGGCCAGCCCACAGTTTAATCCCGTTAATGATCCGGCGCACCCTTATGATGCTGCAAGATGGCAAACTGCTTACCTGGCTTGCAAAGAAGCTTACGATATTTGCCTGGCATCGGGAAATGTGTTAATGGCAAATTACTCAGATATATTCCTGAAAGAAGGCACAACAAATACGGAAGCTATTATCGTGAGGTCGTATTCAAGTAACGCTCAAAAGAGGGGGCAGAATGTTGAGGCGAAATTAAGGCCTGGACAAGAGGGGGGAGGTGCCTCAGCTTTCATTCCAACGGTAAACCTTGTTAACGCCTATCCTATGAAAGATGGGGTGCCTACAGATGAAGCTTCATCATTTACTTATGACCCAGTATTGTTCTGGCAAAACAGAGATCCCAGATTTGAAGCTACTATTGCCTATAATGGTAGCCGCTGGAAGCTTAGCGGAAATGCAACGCGGAGGCAGTGGAACTACAATGGCAATCCATCCGAAGGGTCGACAAGTGTTCAGGGATTTTATATGAAACGTTTTGCAAACCCTGATCTGGCCAAAGGCGCTGTGAGTTATTCTAATGACTTTGGTGGAAACGGAATGGACTGGATTGAGTTGCGTTTCGCAGAGGTGATTATGAACTATGCAGAGTGTGCCAATGCGATCGGAAATCTCGCCGAAGCAAAAGAACTGGTTAAAAAGATCCGTGTACGAGCTGGAATTGTGCAAGGTGCTAAAAACTACGGGCTTGACCTTGCAGGTAACACCGCTGAAATGAGTGAATTGATCTTGAACGAAAGAGAAATTGAATTCGCCTTTGAAGGTAAACGTGGATATGATTTAAGGAGAACACGTACCTTCCATGAACTTTCAGGAAATCTGACGCGTTTGGAGTGGGAAGTTAAGTCTACTGCTCTAAAAGACGAATTGGAGGCTATCAATCCTTCAACGGGTCTTATGTTCAGGGAAAGTATTGATATTAATGATAAAGCAACTTTCAATAAATACTTTAAAACGACAGAGAAAAACGCCGGTTCTGTAGCATTTAATGTTCAGGATACCTATTATTTTTATGCATTGCCTTCTACCTTTATGAATTCAAGTCCTTTATTGGAGCAAACGATTGGTTGGGATGGGGGAACATTTGATCCATTGTAGATAATTATTCAGTCATAACATTAAAAAAAATGATGATGAAACTAATTAATAAATATGCGGCCTTTGCTATAGTCATGACCGTAATCTTTGGTTCCTGTAAAAAGGAAACCAGCAATATTTTTAACATGTTTGATGATGTCAAGGTTACATATCACGCTAATAGTCCTTATGCCGTTACCGACTATAAAGAAGTGAACCCTGGTGATAGCGTGTACCTGGAATATACCATTGAGTCGGCCAACAAAGACATGTATGCCGTTGCAATTTTTGAGACTTCTGCTGCCATTCCAACTAAGATTTTCTTAGACGACAGCCAGCGCAGGAGTTATTCTGGTGTGGTGAAATTGAAAATGGACACAAGGGTAGGGAAAGTTTCTTACCGCATCTGGGCCTTGGATAAAGGAGGAGTGTATCTTGGCGATGGCTATAAAACCATTACCCTGGATGTGAAGTCCGATTATAATTATTGGGCAGGCCGGGAACTTAAAATGCCAGATACCCTGGAAAAAGTAAACGACTGCTATTTTGCACTTTCTACCGGTGAGCTGTTTAATTACGGCAATGGAGCCGCCAACTCGGCTAAAATTGACATGGGGTTGTTTAGAGTCCCGGCATTTGATGCCAAAACCGGAGATCTTATCGGCTATAAATATGATGTATATTCACTGGCTTCAAATCCGTTGCCATTTACAGCCTACGATATCAGCAGCTGGACGAAAAGGGGAACCAAGTTTTCTGCACCTAAAACCGGACAATCCAGCGCATTTTTAAATTTGAGAACGGGCGATAAGATTATGTCGGCTGCCAAAAGTGCCAAACCTACAGCAACGCGTACAAGTACGGGTTTGACGGGCGGCAGTTTGTTTTACTTTCTAACTCCAGAGGGTAAATACGGTGCCATTTACGTGAACTCAATTGAACCCACCAACGTAAAAAATACGGTCTTTATGAACATTGATGTAAAGATGCAACGTTAAATTAGTTATTGTGTGTGTTTACCAAGGCTGTCACCGAAAGGTGCAGCCTTTTTATTCTACGTCAAACGAGACCCTTAAAATTGAACTTCAATGAAGCCTGGAGAAGCAAACGCTCAAAACCTCAATGAATATTGCTCGTCATAGCTTCATTATCGTTGAAAAAATATACACTGATGAAAAATGTTTTTAAGCCCATCTTCCGAACTTTATTGCTGTTTGTATTCCTGTCCTCACTGTGTGTAGAACTTGTTCATGCTCAAAATTCCCTGTACCAATTAATTGGAAAGGACTATGCTACTGTAAAACTATCAAAATTCGTAAACGTTTTTTCCGGTGCTAAAAATAGCATCGCAAACATCAGTAAGCAGGTCGAGGGCTTGGAAGCAGTCAAACTACCGTTAACTAAAGGCGTGGTTAAAACAGGGACCTTAAAGTTCAGGACCAGCAGCTCTTGTTATGTGCTGATCGGAATTTTCAGAGACTCGGCAGCTGTGCTAAAATCATCCTCATTAAATGCAATTGATTTTGGAACTGGAGTGGTAAATAACTCACCCCTTATCAAAAATGCAATGAGCATAACGGGATTGCCCGCTGTTGATGTATATGCCGTTAGGTATAGCAAGGGAACACAGCAATTAAAATGGACAGACAATCTTTTTATGGTTCTTGGAGCAGTGTCCTCCATAGCCAATTTTACCGTACAGGATGCAAGATGTCCCGACGGGAGATTATGGGAGCCATTCGATATTGAAGGCTTTGCTTCAGACAAGGCCTTGTTTGAAATCATTGGTGGACCCAATAAGCCTACCCTGGATGAAGGAATGGAGGGCACACAAGATATACAGGGCGGTTTTGAAGGAGGGGTTTGCGTTAAAATTGCTGGCGTTTACCACATGTTTCCTACAGAACGTGCGGGAGAAAAAGGAATGGATTATACTTATGATCGCGTTAAAACAAGAATAGGACATTGGACAAGCAAGGATGCCATACACTGGAAAAGAGTTTCTACGATTTACCAGGCAAGTGGAACTTATGCTCTTACGCATGACGATAATCCATTAAACGACAGAAGAGGAGCGATCTGGTCGTATATGCCTGTTTTTAATGAAAAGGCCAATAAATGGTATGGCTACTATCTGACGTACACCGTAGATAAGGAAATTGCGCCCAACCATTCCTTCGGCAGGATATGGAGAACAGAGTCCGAAACTCCGGGTAGAGAGGGAATAGGCGGGCCGTATAAAGAAGGTATGATCATTATGGAACCTGGTCTCGATACCCAGTTATGGGAAGGGCGACAAGGAGTGGACTCCTTTTTTCCCTACCAAATTGGAAATAATGAATGGCTAGCATTTTATGGTGGGGCTTACCCCTATACATCTATTAAAGATTATCCTGATAAGCCTGGTAAAGGCTGGTTTGTTGGCCTGGCAAAATCGCAATCGGCAGAAGGGCCATGGACAAGGATGGACACCACGGTAAATCCGATTAAAACCATTCATCCCTGGTTTATTGAAAATCCGATCGTATATAAACTTTCAGCGGATTGCTACATCACCGTTTTTGACGGCGGGCCTGAAGGCTGGGGGCACCATTTGCCCAATATGATGGGCTACGCCTTGTCGCGTGATGGCTATAACTGGTCGGAAGCCAGTTATCTGCCTATAGAAACAAAAGTTAACAAGTGGTGGGACATCATGCGAACCCCAATGTGTTTAATCGATGAAGGTAATGATATATTTACCATTGTTTACGCCGCCATTGACCTTAAAAAACGATTTCATCCGATGGGAAAAGTGCAGGTTAAGCTCAACAAGGAAGTTTTAAAAAGTAAAATACAATTATTGCAAAAAAAATAAACATTCAACATCAAAATATCCATGTTCAATAACAAATAATCCCCTTTCATCAGTTAATCATTTCAATTCAGGCAATTTTTTAGTTTTTTAAGATTATAAAAGAACATCCGGGTGTCAGACAAAGCCGCAGTTCATGCCCAAAACCTATTGACCGTTAAAGAGATAAAAAATGAAAAGAATAGTATTATCGTTGATACCCATGATTTTAGTTTTTGGTACCACCATGTTTGCCCAGGAAACTAAACCTTATACCGAAATCGCAAAGGAGCGGGCGGAGAAAATTGTCGCTCCTTTAAAGATCACCAATACCCGTAAAAACGATAAAATAGAAGAGCTGGTCGCCCAGCAATATATTGATTTAAATGGGATTCATGCCATCAGGGATGAAAAGCTGAAAGCCAATCCGCAACAAGCGGACGCGATAAAGGCAGCTGCCGATAAAGAAGTAGCCAAACTGCATGCTGCCTATCTGAAAAAGCTGGGAAAAGAGCTGAGCGAGGCACAGATAGACGAGATCAAGGACGGAATGACCTACCACACCGTTCCAATTACTTATGCCAATTATCTGCTGATGCTCCCTTATCTCAGCAAAGAAGATCAGGGCAAGATCTGGACCTTTTTAATTGAAGGGAGAGAACATGCGATGGACGGAGGAACTTCCAAAGAAAAACATGCCTGGTTCAACAAATATAAAGGCAAAATTGCCAATCATTTAATGAAAAAAGGATATGACCTGAAATACGAAGGTGCGGAATGG